>CAYLSF010000332.1:0-7062 GCA_964385675.1 uncultured Saprospiraceae bacterium | reverse complement strand
CCACATAAAGGTGTTTTTTCTGAAGGCTTCCACACACACACATCTCCACAAACCAAAGCGATCATAGCGTTCCATGACCATACCGCTACAGGGAAGTTAAATGCTGAAATAATTCCGACCACCCCTAATGGATGCCACTGCTCATACATTCTATGGTTAGGTCGCTCAGAGTGCATGGTCAAGCCATACAGTTGACGAGAAAGTCCTACGGCAAAATCACAAATATCAATCATCTCCTGCACCTCACCATATCCTTCTTGAAGAGATTTACCCATTTCATAAGATACTAATTTTCCTAAAGGTTCTTTGTACTCACGCAATACTTCACCATATTGCCGAACAATTTCTCCTCGCTTTGGAGCAGGTAATTTTGCCCAAACTCTGAAAGCTTTTTGGGCAGATTGAATTGTTGCCTCATAATCTCTAGCTGATGTATCTGCTACTTTACCAATTAATTCTCCATCAACAGGAGAGTAGGAACTAATCAAATTTTGTGTATCTCCGAGCCATTGACTTCCTGTAGAAGTCCCTTTATTGATCTCTTGAAGACCTAGTTCTTTTAAAAAATCTTTCATAACATTTTTTTAGTATAAAATTTTGACAATCGACAATCTACTTGCGAGAATATTGTAATTCTCATTTATTTTAATTGATATAAAAAGACCAATACATATACAGTATTGGTCTTTTTTATGATACTCAATAGTTTAGTATGTGCTTAATGAATTTCCTTTAAAAACTAACCACTAACCACTAACCACTAACCACTAACCACTAACCACTAATTACTAATTACTAATTACCCCCAAGTGTGGCATGTGCAGCATTTAAGAGCTCTCTTGTTTTTTCTAGAGTTTCTGCTTGTGCATATACCCTTAGTACCGGTTCTGTACCTGATGGACGGATTAAGACCCAACGATCATTACCTAACTGGAATTTAAATCCATCAACGGTATCAATGCTTTCTATTGTATATTCTCCTAACGCACTAGGCGGATTTGTTTTACATTGCTCTATAATGGCTAATTTCTTTTCATTAGGAATATGTAAATCATCTCTATCAAACGCAAATGCTCCAACGATATCATAGACATCTTGAACTAATTGTTTAAGCGATTTACCCGTTTTAGCCATAAACTCTAATATCATTAAAGCAATCCAAATGCCGTCACGCTCAGGTATGTGTCCTTTTACGGCTAACCCTCCTGACTCTTCTCCACCAACTAACACATCCTCTTGTGTCATGATTTCAGCGATATACTTAAAACCAATCTTAGTTACCTCATAAGGCTGACCATAATGGTCACTTAGTTTTTTCATCTTATCGGTAACGGAGAAAGTAATGACGACTTTTCCCGTCATTTTTTTATACTCATACAGATAGTGTAAAAGTAGAAGTAAAATATGGTGTGAATCTACAAAGTTGCCATCCCCATCATACATCCCTATTCTATCTGCATCCCCATCATGAGCAATACCTAAAGCGATTTTTGGAGAGTTCTTAATTAGCTCTGATAATTCTGTTAAATTTTTATGAATCGGTTCAGGTGCTTGACCCTTAAAAGAAGGATCATCATCACAATGTAATAATGCAGCATTTGGAAATAGACGACGCATTACATTTTGTCCTGCACCATACATAGCATCATAGGCTATTTTGACATCTGCTTTATAGATGGTATCTAAATCAAAATTAGATTGAATATGCTCCATATAGATTTGCTCTAAATCAATGTAATTAAGCAAACCATTTTCAACCATATCTTCTAAAGAGGGAAGATCCTCTATTACAGTATCTGGGATTTGTTCTTCTACTTCGGCTATATCTTTGGGTATAGAAGGACCTCCAAAATGAGATTTTAATTTATACCCATTGTAGGATGGTGGGTTATGACTAGCAGTGATAACAACTCCCAAATCAGAGTTTGTTTTTACAACGCCCAATGAAACCATTGGGGTTGAAACGAACCCCTTAGCTAAATGTACTTTTATATCATAAGCACCTAAAACTTGTGTTGTAGTCTCTGCAAACATTTTTCCACCAAATCGGCAGTCATGTCCAATAACTACTTTACTCTTGCCATTAGCTTTTAGCCATTTAGCAGTTCCTTCTGCCACTCTTTTGACATTATCTACCGTATATTCTTTTGCGATGATAGCTCGCCAACCGTCTGTACCGAATTTAATTTTAATCATAAAGCAAATTCCTTTAAAAAAATAGGCATTTTCAATTCACTACTAAGAAACTGCAATATCCATTATTTTATACGAAGTATCAAGATAAGACATAAAAATTAGTTTGAATTAATATTAGATTTATGTTAAGTTTTTATAAACGTTGACTGTAGAATATTGCTATTTCAAGAAAATGAATTTGTAATTTAGGTAATTAATTATTTAATTGATTATTAAATCATTATAGATTTAAAATTGACCGCAAAGTTAAGGAAGTCAAGGAATATTTATAAGGATATGATGTCTTTTTTAAATTCCTTTACAGAATATAAACAATTTGTCATATTTATTATGTTTTTAATAAAAACGATCTTTGACAGGTAAATAACGCCTTCTAATCATTTTTAATTAAAACCTTATTAGAGATATGATACCACAATCAAAAAGTGAAAATATTATACATACCCTTGCCTCTGTGGAAGAAGTATGTAAGACTTCTGGAGTTTTAGAAAATTGTACCATTCAAAATGTAGACTTCTCGAATTCAAAATTGAACTGGCATGTAACTCGAATTCAAAATACTACTTTTTTAGGATGTACCCTATCCCTAGAAGATGAGCAGATATTACGAAAAAAAGGAGCTTACATCTACCCTAAACAAAAAGGACTACCTTATGATCCTTATCGACACACTCTTTACACATGGCAAGAGTTAATGAAAGGTTATCAGCCAAAAGAAGATAATAGTGTTGACCTAAAAATTTATCAACATTTTTCAAAAACCCGCTTTAATCCTAATATCAATGAATCTTTAAATCAACGGATACATGATCATTCTATAGATGAAGCTTTACGGAAGTTACTTCGTTTTAACGAAAATGGATTAACATCACTCAAGTGTGTCGGTATTATGGGAGGACATAGTACACTCCGAACCGATCCATTTTATGTAAAAACAGCTCAAACGGCTCAACTCCTTGCCAGAGCAGGATATTTTGTAATTTCTGGAGGTGGTCCAGGTATTATGGAAGCCGCAAATTTAGGAGCATATTTTGCCGAATATGATACAAATGATTTAAAGAAGGCGATTAAGACATTACAAAAAGCACCTCACTACACAGATGAGAATTATATGGTTACTGCTTTAGAGGTCTTGGAAAAATATCCTAAAGGAGCTGAAAATTTAGCGGTGCCGACTTGGTTTTATGGGCATGAACCCAGTAACTTATTTGCCTCTCATATCGCTAAATATTTTTCTAATAGTATTCGAGAAGATACTTTGATAGCAATCAGTTTATATGGGATTGTATTTGCACCAGGAAGTGCAGGTACAACACAAGAGATTTTTCAAGATGCTACACAGAATCATTATGGTACACACAATTACTATAGCCCAATGGTTTTCTTGGGTACAAAACGCTATGAGGTGGATACTTTGATATATCCATTACTGCGGCAATTATCGTATGGTAAAGAATATAATAATTTGATGTATATAACGGACAAACCTAAATCGGTAGTTAAGTTTTTATTGAAACATCCGCCTGTTCCCAAGAAAAATTAAATACATTCAAAAAATATAAACCTATAAGGTTTCAAAAACCTTATAGGTTTGTATAATAAAAAAGCCCAGAGTCCGAAAACTCTAGGCTTCTATCCTACCTTTTATTACTAACAGTTTACCAATATATTGTGAAACATATTAGCCAAATTAAAAATATTTCAGTGTTTTATTAGAAAGAATAAACAACTGCCATTAAGAAAGTAGTAGAACTACCTGTAGCAGCACCATCTGCGTCAAAGAAAATATCTTCAGAAGCAGAATCAATTCTGAATTCAGGAATGAAAGTGAATGGTCCTTCTTTTAAGTTTGCAGAAAGTGTAAATTCTGTAACATTTACATCTCCTAAACCTAAAGCTTCTCCATCTCCATCTGCGAAATATTCACCTCTTAATCCTAAACCAAATTTCTCAGATACATCGTAATTTAAATATACTGCTGTACCAAACCAAGAAGTATTATCTCCTGCATCTGGAACAATGCTCTTATTAGACACATTTAACCCAATCAAGAAATCATCAGATGCTTGAAAAGTACCTGTTAAGTCAATTTGATGAGCATCTGTGCTATCCACACCAGCATTACCCCCTAAATAGTTTAGGTATAACCCAATTTTGTCATCAGAGTAAGATAATTGAGCACCAATATGCTTTCCAGCAGCTACATCTATCTTAGAGTCTGTATCATTAAAGATACCGATCATTGCTCCAATCTTATCAGATAAAGCAAAATCAGCTTTGATACCTGTGTGGTAAAATGGTCCGTAAGAGAATAAGTAAGAAGTACTGTAGTTGAAGTTACCATTAGCATCAATAATCTCATAACCTACGTGAGTACCAAAGTTACCTGCTGTTAAAGTTACTTTATCAGAAGGTGCATAAGTAATATATAACTGCTTAACCGCATCCAAAGTAGAAGCACCCGTTCCGTTCGCATCATTAGCTCTTTGACCAAAACCTAAATCTGCTACAAATCCAACTTTTCCTACTTGTTTTGATAATACAACATTTGCCATACCTAATTCAATAGAATTATTAGCCGCTGTAAAACTCGTTAAACCAGGAGCATTTTCATTGAAATTATACTGATAATAAACATCAGCGAAACCAGAAATACTCAATGGTGGATCTTTCTCTTCCTCGTCTTGTGCAAAAACATTTACTGTTGCTAATAGAGCAACTACCAATAAGCTAAGTTTAAAAAATTTCATATCTTCTAAAGTTGTTTGTAGGAGAATGACTTGATTTCCATGATTACTAAAATTCTCCTTGTCAATGATAAAAGTTGTTTAGTTTGTTTTTAAAATTTACGCATAGAAAAACTACTGCTCGATTATAATTAAGACTAAATGTAGAGTGGCAAAAATTAATCCAAACGATTATCATCTCGATTTGCCCTATTTTATTTATAGAACGGGTGACGCTAAATCACCCGCTCCGTTATGGGTTTATTTTATATTTTCATTTTGACTAATTACTAAGTAACTAATAACTAGTCAACTAATAGTTTTAATCCATAAATTCAGCGTAAGCAGATTGACCATGTTCTGCAATATCTACACCCATGACTTCCTCTTCTGCTGATAAGCGTAAGATACCTGCTGCTTTTAATCCTGTGAACAATAAGTACATGGTTACAAAAGCCCAAACAGGAATTGCAATTGAACCAATTACTTGTGCTACCATTGGGTGACCACCAAAGATACCTGTAGCCAAACCACCCCAGATACCACATAAACCGTGTACTGGCCAAGCCCCTACAGGGTCATCAATTTTAAGGGTTTCTAGTAAACGAATACCAACAACAACTAAGATACCTGCTACTAAACCAATTAAAATAGCTTCTAAGTTGGTTACAGAATCACAGTTAGCGGTAATACCAACTAAACCACCTAAAATACCATTTAATGCCATCGTTAAGTCAGGTTTTTTAATGTAAATCATGCTAAATGCTAATGCTGCTATTGCACCTGCTGCTGCTGCTAACATAGTATTGGTTGCAATTAACATTACTGCATGTGTATTATCTGCACCATAAATAGCTAACTGACTACCAGGGTTGAAACCAAACCAACCGATTAAAAGGATAATAACCCCTAACGTAGCTTGAACTAAGTTATGCGGAACTAATTTTTTCTCCCCATCAAAGCGTCCAATACGAGGACCTAAAACGATTGCACCAGCTAAACCTGCAAAACCACCTACTGCATGTACGACAATAGAACCAGCGAAGTCATAGAACTCCATTTGATCTAACCAGCCACCGCCCCATTTCCATGAACCAGAAATTGGATAGATTAAACCCGTCAAGATAACAGAGTAAATCAAATAAGACGCGATTTTCATACGTCCTGCAACTGCTCCAGAAACGATAGTGGCAGCGGTAGCAGCAAATACTGCTTGGAAGAACCAATCCACTTGTGTATCTAAGGCACCTGCTACTGCGGCATCTACAGGATCTTCACTAATACCAAATCCCGCAAACCCAAAGTAACCATTAAATTCTCCAGGATACATTAAACTATAACCAATGATATAGTATAACAATATACCTGCACTCATGTCCATTACATTCTTGAAAAGAACATTAGTGGTATTTTTAGCACTATTCATACCTGACTCCAGCATGGCAAATCCACCCTGCATGAATAAAACTAATACCGCACAGATGAACAAGAAAAAGTTATCAATAGCAAAAGCGGCTTCATTAACTTCAGCTTCTTGTGCCATAATACCTCCAGCAAGGAATAATAAAAATCCGAGAACAACGAATCTCTTATTTAATAAAAGGTTTTTCAATGACTTCATAATACTTTTGTTGCGTGTAGGCAAACTCATCCCAGCCTCAAAATATGCCCCATATCTTGAGTGAGTCTAACTTACACTGTAATTAGAATAATATGTTTTAAGTAAGTAGGTAAATGCTAGATAGTTTAATCAAGAACACTTAATGGATGCTTTAGCAAAATTGAAGGTTTTATGAACTTTATTCTAATACGTTTTAAAATAATTGATTTAAGTAGTTTTTGAATAAATGATATTCGTAAGTGAAATAATAAATGGTCACTGTAAAAAGGTGTAATAAAGTTCCATTCAATCTAAAAGCAACTAACTATGTTCAAAATACTCAATTTGTAATTTTTTCGTCTTGTCTCTTTGTAGTATGCGTCCTCTTAATATTAAAATTCCGCTTTCAATAATTTCTGTGTAATAATTAAATAAGGTTGTAAAATGAGATGTAACAGCATATCAATTATGATACTTTCAATAAATAATAAAATTCATTATTAATTATTCAACAATTACTTTTAATTGTTTCAAAATCAT
>CAYLSF010000331.1:0-7065 GCA_964385675.1 uncultured Saprospiraceae bacterium | reverse complement strand
GAATATGATGCTTATGTTAAAACAGTAATATTAAAAGAAGATAAATTAAATATTGAATTAGATTTAGAGGAAATTTTTATTTAAGTTTATTACCAAAAATTTGTCTAGCAAAAAAAAGAACTATAATCAATCCTATCAATGCAAAAAACTTCCAAAATACTTTCTGCTCACCAAAACTAGGGTTAGATTCAAAAGAATCAAAATTTGATATTTGCTGATGAGAATTTATTTTCATTTTTTGGATAAATTTTTCCAATTTCATTAGGTAATAATTCCAGTTCCTTTCTTAAATCCTGTATCCTTAGATTTGCTTTGGTGACATAAGCCCCTCTAGGATGTTTTTGTTTATATTGATTATACGCCGAAATGGTATGTCGGCGTTTAGCGGTAGTCCAGTCTTTTTTATCCTCTAGTTGTTCAATGACTTGATTTGCCTTATCAGTATATCTGCCATTCGGATAACTATCTGTATAGTCTAAATAGCTTTTTAAACTATCCAACGCTGTTGCCCTTTTCCATAAGGCATCTTCTTTTAGCGTCGCTATGTGTAGTAGGGCAGTTTTGTTATATGGACTATTTGGATAGTTTTTAATAAAGGTTTGGTACGTCGGAATATCATGCTGTTGCCGAGTAGCTGTCCAGTCTGCTACTTCGTCCTTTTTTAATCGAAACACAAATTGACCATTTTTATGTCCTTTTATGTTGAGCGATTCGCCTAGCGGTGTTTGTCCATCGTTGATAAAAGTATTGGTCACGCCTACGCACAATTGCTGTACGGTCAAGGCAGTTGTAGCTTGTTGGAGTTGATAGAGTAAACTTTTGGCAAATGGACTATTCTCCCCTATTTTTCCATCGGATACGATTTCATTTTTACCAGAAGTCAAGCCCCATCGGGAAGCGTCTCGCTCTAGTCGGTCGCTTACCGTCTTACTATTTTCCATAAATAGCGAACCCGAAAAGCAAGAATCTCCAATCAAAAAGGTATGATGCGTTGGAATCGCTCCGAGTATATTGCGAATATCCGAATTGGAAATATATTCATGTACACTATTGCGGTGTGCTTCTACGGGTATCCAATAACCCTCCTTGAAAAACTCTTTATACTCGCCATGTCCACTAAAATAGATAATCAGGTTATCGTCTTCCGTGAGTTCACTCAATTGCTCAAAGGCTTTAAAAATATTGGCTTTGGTGGCTTTTTCGTTGTATAAGGTATGGATATTCTCTGCCTCAAAGTAGTATTTTTGCTGTAGTAACGCCACAAAATCTTGCACGTCTTTGACGGCATTGTATAAGTTAGGACAATGCTGATAGGCATTAATCGCTATCCCCAATATATGATTGGTTCTTTTTCCACTATTCCTTATTTCTTCTTCAAAGTCGGAGAAGCTTTTGTCTTGTGGCATTCGATTGTGTTATTGCGTTGAGCGAATCGTATTTGTTTTATTTTGAGGGTTAAGATAAGGATTTTTAGAGGAATTTAGGAATTTTTACCTTACTCTCTCTAGTCTCAAATTCCGTATTGAGTCTTTAATAGTGTACCTAAACTGGAAGGCTGGAAAAATAATAGGCGTAAAATGATGCTGAGTAGTTATCCTTTTTTATTACATTTAAAGAATAAATTCGATTGTCGAACGCCAAAAGTCCACACTACACATGAAAAAAGATAAACAAATCTTAATTGCAGGGGCAGGGCCTTCAGGGCTTTCTGCTGCTCTTTTCTTAACGGAATTGGGGTATCGACCCCGTATTATTGATAAAAAAACAACGATTAGTCCATACTCTAAAGCATTAGGTGTTAATCCTCGAACTCTTGAATTATTTGAGTCATTAGGCATTACCAAGCAATTTTTACAGAATGGTCGTAAAATGACAGCAATTAATATTTGGAAAGGGAATCAACATATTTTTAAAAATGACTTTTCCAAAGTAAAACATAAATACCCGTTTATGTTGGTACAGCCTCAGCAGGAATCAGAGGGAATATTGAGGTCAGCTTTACAACAGCGAGGGATTGAGGTGGAATATGGCGTAGGTTTATCTGGATTTCAATATCAAAATTCTATTTATCAAGTCAACTTATCAGATAATACGGTTTCCAATTATAATTACCTTATTGGGGCAGATGGTGGGCATAGTGTAGTACGAAAACAATTGGGCATCAACTATAAAGGCTATCGGTATGATGAGATTTGGGAATTATATGATATTGAATTAGATACGGTGATAGAACCTAATGAAGGACATATTCGAGTTTTTCCAGAAGGTGGGATGATTATGATTCGATTAAAAGATAATATCTGGCGAATTGCAGGAAATATGAAAGACATTTTAAACTATTTGCCTTCCAAAACTCAAACGGGAACAATTCATTGGGAATCCAAATTTAGGATTCATCATAAAGTGGCGGAATCCTTAGTGCAAGGACAAGCCGTGCTTATCGGCGATGCAGCTCATTTACATTCTCCTGTGGGCGCTAGAGGAATGAACTTAGGAATTGAAGATGCTTACCTCGTAAGTCAACTCTTAGCCAAAGACGAACTTCAACACTTCACTCAACTGCGTCGCCCTTATCTTGCTGCAACTGTCAATCGAATTAATAACATGACAACAGGCTTTGCAGGGAATACACTTCCCTCTCGATTTTTTAGAAAAAATATCAATTGGATAAGCGTTATTTTTCCTTTGGTGATGCCGACTGCTAGGAAGTTTATCATGGGGTTGAATCGCTAAAATATCATTTTATCTGAGTAGATTTATTGTTCAATTTCTATCCTTTTTACGATCATAAATTCTTTCTTGAAAACGCTTATTTTAAGTAATAGAAAAGATTTGACCATTACTAAATCCCTTAATAAACCATTTATTCTATTCCTCCAAAATCATAAAATTGTTAAAACACGAGGTATTTCCCCTATTCCCACAACCATTATTTTATCTTAGCCATTCAGATTTCAATCGCGTTGAATTATTTACCAAAACTAAACTAAAATGACAACATCTATTCAATTTTATGTTAAACTGTTATTCTGTTGTATTTTCAGCTTACTAATTAGTCACACAACCGTAGAAGCACAAATTTTTAAGAAGAAAAAGAAAAAAGCTGCGGCAGCCGCTCAAAAGAAGCCTAAACCTAAGAAGCCCAAAGGAAAAATTAAACCTTACAAAGATATTATTACTAAAGATGCCAAAACGAAAAGTGGATTATTTACGGTCCATCAAGTGAAGGACAAGCACTATTTTGAAATTCCGCCGAATTTATTAGAAAAAGAAATCCTTGTTGTGAGTAGAATTGCAGGAACGATTAAGGGCTTAAATTTTGGCGGAGCAGGTATGAAATCTCGCCCACAGCAAGTGATGCGTTGGCAAAAGTTTGGAGATAAATTATTGTTACGTTCGGTATCTTATAGTAGCGTAGCGGATGAAGAAAAACCAATTTACCAATCTGTTCGACAAAATAATTTTGAGCCAATCATCATGGCGTTTGATATAAATGCCTTTCATATTGATACGACTTCAAAAGATACGACAGGGTATGTGGTGGATGTAAAAGGTCTATTTACCACAGATGTGGCTATGATAGGTGGTTTATCCTCTAATCAGCGTAAGAATTTTGGGGTACGACGTTTGGATGGAAAACGGAGTATGATTACCAATATGATGGCATTTCCTAAAAATGTAGAAGTTCGCCATATTTTGACATATAGTGCTTCTAAATTGCCCGCTAATGCTTTGACAAATACGCTTTCTCTAGAAATGAATCAATCCTTTGTAATACTACCTGAAAAACCGATGATGCCTAGAATGTATGATGAACGAGTGGGGTATTTTTCTATCAATCAGACTGATTATGGATTAGATGAGCAGAAAGCGGCAAATCGTCGCTATATCACAAAATGGCGTTTAGAACCTTCTGATATGGAAGCGTTTAAACGTGGTGAATTGGTAGAACCTAAAAAGCAATTGGTCTATTATGTTGATCCAGCGACGCCTAAAAAATGGTTACCTTATTTGAAAAAGGGAATAGAGGATTGGGTGCCAGCATTTGAAGCAGCAGGATTTAAAAATGCGATAGTAGCGAAAGAAGCCCCTTCCAAAGAAGAAGATCCAAATTGGAGTCCAGAAGATGTTCGTTACTCCGTGATTAGATATATTTCTACCGATATTCAAAATGCACAAGGGCCTCATGTACACGATCCTCGCTCTGGTGAAATCCTAGAATCTGATATTTTATGGTATCATAATGTAATGAAGCTATTACGAAATTGGTATTTAGTACAAACCGCAGCATCAAATGAAAAAGCCCGTAAAGTAAAAATGGATGATGACATTATGGGAGAATTGATTCGTTTTGTATGTGCTCATGAAGTCGGACATACTTTGGGGTTACCACATAATATGGGGTCAAGTTCTGCTTATCCTGTGGATTCTTTGCGTTCTGCTACCTTCACCCATAAAATGGGAACAGCACCATCTATCATGGATTATGCTCGTTTTAATTATGTCGCTCAACCAGAAGACAAAGGCGTTTCCTTCATGCCAAAATTAGGGGTTTATGATAAATGGTCAATTGAATGGGGGTATAAGCCGATTCCGTCTGCTTCCACAACAGAAGAAGAAACTGCTATTTTAAATCAGTGGGTACGTT
The DNA here is from genome assembly GCA_964385675.1 of uncultured Saprospiraceae bacterium. Classification (GTDB taxonomy): domain Bacteria; phylum Bacteroidota; class Bacteroidia; order Chitinophagales; family Saprospiraceae; genus CAYLSF01. Next base: position 2,417 of record CAYLSF010000331.1, on the reverse strand, counting down.
CTCATGAGGATGACTTATTGTATCGTTATGGTCGTCAAATGAGCAATCCTTTTGACCCAAGTTCGCAAACGGAAGATTTAGGAGATGATGCTGTTAAAGCAAGTACCTACGGGATTAAAAACCTACAACGCATTATGCCTAAGTTGCAAGAATGGACAGCCGCAGAAGCAGAAGATTATGCAGAATTGAGAGAATTATACGGGCAAGTGTTAGGGCAATTTAATCGCTATATGGGACACGTCCGTACAAATATTGGAGGGGTATATGAAATTAAAAAAACACATGATCAAGATGGAATTGTTTATCAACATGTGCCTAAAACCCGTCAAAAGGAATCGGTTAATTTTATAGTACAAGAATTATTTCAAACGCCAAAATGGATGATTCAACCTGAAATCTTAAAGCGAGTGGAACACGCTGGAATCGTTAACCGGATTAGAGGTATCCAAACCAGAAGTTTAAATAGTATTTTGGATTTTAGCAAGTTAGCAAGACTCATTGAAAACGAAGCGATGAATGGCGAAACGGCTTATACGATGATGGAGTTGTGTACTGATTTACGCAATGGTATTTTTGGTGAATTGGCATTAGGCAACAAAATCGACCCATATCGTCGTAATTTACAACGAGCGTACATTGAGCGTTTAGAATACTTATTAACCAAAGAGCAACCTCGTATTCCGTCTCTTTTTTTACAGTTTGTAGGATTCACAACTGTAGATGTGAGTCAATCCGATATTCGTCCGATGGCTCGTGCGGAATTGCGTAAAATCAAAGGGATGGCACAATCGGCTGCGAATCGAATGGGCGATATGATGTCAAAATATCATTTGGAGGATTTAGTGGCACGGATTGATTTGATTTTAAATCCACGGTAGAGACGTTGCACTGCAACGTCTAAATAGTATTTGATATACATATTCGTATAGGTTTGGGTAACGAATATTTAGGAGACGTTGCATTGCAACGTCTCTACGGGGGATCATCGTTGTTAAATTTATCTTTATCCCATGTCAATGGATTATTTAGAATATAATTAGAAATACGTACAAATGCTGCCTCACTTCGAATAATGTGATCATGGAAGCGTTCCTGCCAATCAAATTCAACATCAGGAAAAGCCAAATGAATGTGCTTAGAACAGGCAGATTTGAACGATCCTAAAATCCGTGAAATAGAACCCGATTTTGGGGAAATATCACTAAAAAATTCATAGTTAAATTTCCCCGTTTCTGTTTTAATAGGAATATCCCCTCTTGTAGAGACGTTGCACTGCAACGTCTCCTCCACACCCAAATCTGTGTTTCCCAAAATCAAAACCCCATGTATATGGTTAGGCATAACGATAAATTCTTCCAATCGAATCTGTGGATTTAATCTAGGAATTTCATACCAACAACCTTGAACAATCAATCCTATTGTGGACAAATACATTTTCCCTTTTTTACATTGTCCAAAATGATGGATTTTATCTTTGGTACAAATGGTGGCCTGCATTACGATAATTCCAACCATACAAACGAGCGGATTCTATTCGATATTTGTTTCGGAATTTTGCCATATTTTTTAGGTTTATCCCCGTTGTCGTAGAGACGTTGCATTGCAACGTCTAAAATATATTCGGTAAACTTAATAATGTGGTTACGTTTTTTATCGTACAATTTTTTAGACGTTGCAGTGCAACGTCTGTACAGAGGAATTTTAGTGGAAAGATAGCGGATTCGCTATAATATCTTTTAAAATACCTGTTAAATTCCAAATTTATTTTAATTTGCATGAATTCAAGGATTTAAAATCAAAACGAAAAATGGAAGGATACGATATTAGACAAAACCCTGAACTCAATATTTGGGAGGCGTTACTGCCTGTAATTGTATTAATTGGTTTACTAGGATTTAATTTGGTGATGTATGATAGTGATCCTTTGGGGGGAACCAACCAATTTATTTTATTATTGGGTGGAGCAGTAGCCGCTATAATTGGCTTTAGAAATAAAGTGACTTACGAACACATGGTGGACGAAGTGGGAAATAACCTTAAAGCAACGGCAGGAGCGATTTTTATCCTGCTTTTTGTAGGAGCATTGGCAAGTGCATGGATGGTAAGTGGCATTATTCCAGCTATGATTTATTATGGTTTAATGATTTTAGAACCTAGCATTTTCTTACCTGCTACGGTTGTGATTACAGCGATAATTTCTTTAGCAACGGGTAGTTCTTGGGCAACAACGGCTACGGTTGGTATTGCCTTAATTGGAATTGGAAAAGCGTTGGGAATACCTGTAGGTATGGTAGCAGGAGCCGTTATTTCAGGAGCCTATTTTGGGGATAACATGTCGCCACTTTCAGATACAACGAATTTGGCACCCGCTATGGCAGGCGGGGCATCGTTTTCGCACATTCGCTATATGGCAATGA
>CAYLSF010000330.1:0-7106 GCA_964385675.1 uncultured Saprospiraceae bacterium | reverse complement strand
TTTGTCATTTTAATATTTCAAATACTATCAAAACTAAAGCAACAAATGGGACTAAATTTGGTGGGGTAGGATTAAGCAATACTCAAAAAAGATTAGACCTTCAGTATGGCGATAGTTATGAAATGACCATAGACACCACAGAAAAAATATATAATTTATCACTTAAAATCCCTTTGGATAGGAAACAGTAGGAAGCGACTTTGGACAATCGACAATTGACTTTTGGTAGCTATCGGGAAAGATAGTTCTTGAGGAAATTTCAAAAGTCGATTATCCAAAGTCGAAAGTCAAATACAACTATGAAATATAAAGTAGTATTAGTAGATGATGAAAAACCAGCATTGGATTTATTAACAGCCTATGCGAAAAAATTGAACGACTTGGAAGTTGTTGGACGATTTAATAATGCAATAGATGCCAAGCGATTGTTGCAACAAGAGGCGGTAGATATATTATTTACGGATATACAAATGGATGATTTTACAGGGATTGATTTAGTGAAAACCCTTAAAAATCAACCCGCTACCATTTTTACAACCGCTTATTCTGAATATGCTTTGGAAGGCTATCAGCTAGATGTAATAGATTATTTAGTAAAACCCATTTCTTTTCAACGATTTTGTAAAGCCGTAGATAAAGCTATTGAGTTATGTCATTATAATTATTCAGAAAAAAATCAAGCTACTCAAAATCAATCTCTTACACAAGATTTCTTTTTTGTAAAAACCAATCGAAAAATTGTGAAGGTTAAATATGATGAACTATTATTTGTTCAGAGTTATGGTGAATATGTAAAATTATATACATCTGATGATGTATTATTAGCATTACAGACTACTAATTTTATGGAAGACCTTTTACCTTCCGATAATTTTATTAGAATTCATCGGTCTCATATTGTTAATATCAATCATATCGAAGAAATAGAGGGTAATTTAGTAAAAATAGATAGACATAAGATTGCTATCAGCAAGAGAATGAGAGATAAGTTTATGCAGAGGATTAAGGAAAAGAAAGTGATATGATTTAACGATGTTTAATTCATACCTCTTTGATTTAACATTCATCAACAAAATCAATTTATTTCTGTTAATTCGGTTTTGAAAATATAATTAACAACACGACTTTTTTCATTTATTCAAAACCGTAATGAGTCAACAATACAGAGTCCTTTCCCTGAGCATTTTTACAGCGTTATCGTTGTTGAGCGTATTCTATGTTTTTCAACTGAAATTCTCATTTGATTTTGAAGATTTCTTTCCAAAAGGTGATCCAGACTTAGCCTTTTTTGAGGACTTTAGAGATAAATTTGAGGCAGATGATAACTTTTTGCTGTTAGGCGTTCGCAGAGAAGCAGGAGCCTTTGACTCTACTTTTTTAAATAAATTTCATGACTTAACGCTAAAAATTAAAACCCTAGAAGATGTTACCAATGTCCAATCTCTTACCACTTTTTCGTATTTAATTACTCGACCTTTTGTGGTAAGTATTCCTGCTATACATTTAGACGAACCTGAAAAGTATAAACGGGATCAAGAAATCATTTTGGAAGACGAGCGACTCGTAGGAAACTTAATTTCAGAAGATGGCAAAACCCTCGTCATCGTTATGAAAACCACCAATAATATTGAACAAACACCCGCCGAAAATCTAATGGCAAATCTTCGAGAATTGGTAGATAGCTATGAATTTGAGGAAGTGCATTATTTAGGACGAGCCAATTTTCAAGATGAGTTGGTAGCGATGCAAAAGCGTGAAATATTGGTATCGGCTATTGTTTCCAATTTTCTGGTGAGTATCATGATGTTTTTGATTTTCAGAGTCTTTTGGGGAACATTTATCTCATTATTGTCTATTGGTTTAGGATTGTTGTTATTTATGGGATTAATGGGGGGACTTGGTAGAGAACTAAACGCACTTTCCGCTTTATATCCTGTATTGATGGTCATAGTCGGAACATCTGATGTGATTCATATCATGTCCAAATATGTGGATGAACTCAAAAAAGGTAAACCTAAATCAGATGCGATAAAAGTAACCATTCGAGAAATAGGTCTAGCTACACTATTGACTTCTATTACGACCGCTGTTGGTTTTGCTTCTTTATTATCGAGTAAGGTTTCTCCGATTCGAGATTTTGGAATTAATTCTGCTATGGGCGTAGTGGTAGCCTATATTACGGTCATTGCTTTTACTACGGCAATGGTTTCTATGTTCAAAACCGAGCAGATTATAAAATTTACAAAAGGGAAGTTATTTTGGGATAGATGGATGATGTGGTTTTATAATTATACCAAAAATTATCCTAGACAAGTGATAATAGGGGGAGTCACAACATTTGCCTTATGTATGTTGGGAATTTCGATGATTACTACAAATTATCGAGTTGAGCGAAACTTACCGATAGGAAAACCGATTACGGCAGATTTTAAATTTTTTGAAAAAGAGTTTAGTGGGTTTCGACCATTTGAAATAGCGGTTTTTACTAAAGATAGTGCAAAAGCGGATGATTATGAAGTCGTTAGAGAAATTGATAAATTAGAAAATCATATTAAATCCTATCCTGCTATAAAAGCTGTTAATTCTATCACTACTTTATACAAAAGTATTAACCGAGCCAATGGTGGTAATCAAGCTAGAAATTATAAAATGCCTAATTCAAAAGGCAAGTTTGAATTATATAAAAAGAAATTTGTAAGCCGATTACCTGAGCAAAATATCAATATTCTAATCAGTAAAGATCAAAAAGCAACTCGAATTTCAGCAAGGGTCTTAGATGTTGGGGCAGATAGTATCAAAGCGATTGAGCAAGGTATTAATGCGTTTATAGAAACTGAAATTGATACCAATTTGGTACTAATGAAACAAACAGGAACAGGGATTATTTTGGATAAAAATTCAGAATATATCCGAGATAGTTTATTATGGGGCTTAGGTATGGCTATTTTAATTGTGAGTTTATTGATGGCTGCTTTATTTAAAAATATTAAAATGGTTTTAATTTCCTTGATTCCGAATATATTCCCCTTATTAATAGCAGGGGCGATTTTAGGATTTATGGGTATAGAATTAGAAGCAGGAATAGCCATTGTCTTTGCCATTATTTTTGGAATAGCGGTAGATGATACTATTCATTTTCTGAGTAAATATAAACTCACTCGAAATAAAGGATTAGACATAGAAGAATCGCTCAAAGTAACCTTCTTAGAAACTGGAAAAGCAATTTGCTTAACGACGGTCGTTTTATTCTTCGGTTTTTTAGTGATGTTATTCTCTATTCATCCTCCTAGTGTTACGGTAGGTACATTGATTAGCGTAACGCTCTTTAGTGCATTATTTAGTGATTTATTTTTAATACCTGTATTAATTCGATTATTTTTGAAGGAGTGATTTTTACGGTAAACAGTGGAGGATAAACGGAGAACGGTTTTTATTCTAAAATACTTCGAACTACTTACTGCCGATTGTCAACTGCTTCCAAATGCGAGAGAAAAATTGGTTTGTCATATTGATACAAGTCATCTTACTATTGATATATGTCAATGGCGTATTTGTATTTGACTTTTATGTGTATGATATTTTACCTCGCATTTTAAATGCACTCACTACTTTTTGGATTTTTCCAATAGTATTTGCTGCCCTGATGATGTATTTTGGAATGTGGCTTACCAAAGGTATTCCAAAACACATTTTAGAAAATACTATAAATCTGCCAATTTTTTATAGTACCATTATATGGTTAGCTATTGCTGTTTTTAATTATGCAGAGATTAAAGATTATTTCAAACTAGCGACCTTAAAGAACATTCATGGGACGACTTTGGCAGCTATTTCAAATGAAGATTTCAGTAAATTAGGATTTATCTCCATCAATGAAGCACAACCTATCGAAGCAGGAAAAGGTTTGTATAAATATACGACGAGAGCAAAATCAGGTGATATGTACACCTATACAACACATTATTATCTAACGATGCCTGTGGTTCCTTTTAATGATAAGTATGCTATTACAACGAATTGTTGGCTGTGTCAATACAATACTAAATCGCCTAAATTAACAGTATCACCTCAAGGAACGCCCGTAAAAGGATTGGTTATTCAAGATGCTTATGAAGTCAGAAGGTGTAAAAAAGCGATTAAAAATGCGAGTGAATCATATATCACTCAAACACCAATATTATTACTAAAGCCCATTGAAGACTTTAGAACATATTATGACTCTAGCAAAAAATGGGCAATATGGTTTTTCGGAACTATAAACTTTTTTTTGGTTGGACTTCCATTATATGTTATTTTAAAAAAATCTTTTACTAGAAATAAGGATTGAGTTAGAATGGAATCGCTAAGGATATTCATAACTATCAATTTAATATCTCTTAATTACATAGCTATGTGATGGAAAGCCTATCTCATGCTCGATATCGGGATGGATGTTTTTTGTTCTAGAATGTTGTCAACTATTAATTACTTCTAAATGCGAAAAAATAATTGGTTCGTTGTATTAGTACAAGTCATTTTACTGTTGATATATGTCAATGGTGTATTTGTATTTGACTTTTACATGTATGATGTCTTACCTCGTATATTAAATGCACTCACCACTTTTTGGATTTTTCCAATGGTATTTGCTGCACTAATGATGTATCTGGGGGAATGGCTTACGAAAGCTGTGCCTAATCACACAGTAGAAAGCACAGCAAATTTACCCGTCTTTTACAGTACTATTCTGTGGTTAGCTATATTAGCTTTTAATTATGCTGGCATTAAAGATTATTTTAAACTAGCAACTCTAAAAAACATTCATCGGACGACTCTGGTAGCTATTTCAAATGAAGATTTCAGTAAATTAGGTTTTGTCTCTATCAATGAAGTGCAACCTATGGAAGCAGGAAAAGGATTGTATCAATATACGACCACGACAAAATCAGGTGATTCTTATACAACTACCACACATTATTATCTAACGATGCCTGTAATTCCCTTAAATGATAGATACAGGACAACAACGAATTGTTGGCTGTGTGAATATGATACTAAATTACCAACATTGACATTGCCATCTCAAGGAATACCTGTACAGGGTTTGGTTATTCAAGATCCCTATGAAGTTAGAAAATGTAAAAAAGCGATAAAAAACGCAGGTAAATCCTATACCGCTCAAACCCCTCTATTATTATTAGAACCTATTGAGAATTTTAATCAGTATTATGCTTCCAGCAAAAAATGGGCAATGTGGTTTTTCGGTATTATTAATTTCCTTTTTGTTGGACTTCCTTTCTATATGACTTTAAAATCGTCCTTTACGAGAAATAGGAATTGATTAAAAATGGAATTACTAAAAGCATTCTTCATCAACTGACAACTATCCAATTAATATCCTAGTTTTATTAATAGCTAATGGGTAAATCCTATTTTTACTGAAAGGATTGTGACTACTTGTCATAATTCTAAGGAACCGTCCTTCCGTGCTTCGACACAGAATCTCACGGACATTAGTTACGACTTTTCAAAGAAAAGAGTCGTATACATTTGTATATAAAAACAGAAAAGCTATTTGAGTAAATAGTTGTAAAGGATTTACAAATTATGAATCAAGTTAAGATTCGTTTAAAATTATAACACTATGCATTTAACAAATCAAATATTAGCTACAAAGGAAGGATTTATGGATTTTATGAAAAATTATCCTTCAAATACGCCTGTGGTCATGGTTAATCTATTAAAGTTTAAAGCTAAAACAGGAAATGGAGAACAGACAGGCATAGAAGCCTACAAGGAATATAGTAAACATGTTGCCCCTTTATTGGCAAAAGTAGGTGGTAAAGTGTTGTGGGGTGGCGATGTAAATCAAACTATAATTGGTGACTATTCTACTCAACCCGATCAAGTATTGGTAGTGCAATATCCTTCTAAAGAAGCTTTTATATCAATGGCAACTTCAGCAGAATATAAAGCTATCAGTCATCATAGAGAAATGGCACTAGAATATGGTGGATTATTGGCAACCTCAACCTTAGGCGGTAAATAATTTATAGACATATCTACAAAAGAAGATAAGCCATGAAGATTGTACAAATTTATCGATACGGAAAACCCGATGTTTTAAAAGTTGAAGAAACAGCAAAACCTACTATAAAATCAAATGAAGTATTGGTGAAAGTATATTGTGCTGCTGTCAACCCAAAAGACATCATAACTAGAAAAGGAAAATTTAAACAGTTTACTGGAAATAAATTTCCTATACAATTAGGTTTTGATATTTCGGGAGAAATAGTAGAGGCAGGGGCAAAAGCTCCTTTCAAAGTCGGGGATAAGATAATGGGGATGTTAAATGGTTTTAAAGGTGGAGGGTATGCTGAATATGTTGCGATTAAACATACAGAAATTGCTCTAAAACCTAAGCAATTAAATTACGAAGAGGCCGCAGCTTTGCCGTTAGTCTCTCAAACCTCTCTACAAGCCCTAAGAGATTTAGGGAAAGTTAAGGCAGGTTATAAGGTTTGTATTAACGGTGCATCCGGTGGAGTCGGTACAGTTGGAATTCAGTTAGCTAAAGTCTTAGGAGGACATGTGACTGCAACTTGTAGCTACCGCAATGTAGAACGTTGTAAAGCCTTAGGAGCAGATGAAGTCATTGATTACACCAAAGAAAATATTTTAGACTCTAATGAACAGTTTGACGTGTTTTATGATGTATTTGGTAATTTAGATTTTAAAAAAGTAAAACCTTTATTGAAATCCAAAGGTGTTTATATTAATACTGTCCCTTCTCCAAAAATCATTAAAGATCAAATTTTTACTTATTTCTCAGGTAAGAAAGCAAAATTGGTCGTTGTCAAATCGAATTCAAAAGACTTACAGTATTTAGCAAAATTAGTGGAAGAAGGTCATTTTAAACCTATAGTTGATAAAATTTATCCTCTGGAAGAAGTACGTGCTGCTCATGAGTATATTGAAACTAAACGAGCAAAAGGTAAAGTGATTTTAAAAATCAAAAATTAAATTCTGATAAGAGAAGTTAATTATATAAAAAAGCTTTCCAATTTTGGGAATTAATTTAGGGCGATTGGGGTTTTTGGCGAGTATTGAAAAAACAAAAATTAAAG
>CAYLSF010000329.1:0-7118 GCA_964385675.1 uncultured Saprospiraceae bacterium | reverse complement strand
AAAATTTAATCTATTTTTACTTATCCAAAATTTATCACAGGGCTTACTAAACTAATATAATGGATTTGAGCAATGAGAATAGCCATAAAATTATTGGACACATTATGCTATTTTGAATAGGTTACTAATATAGGTTTGAGTTATTCCTTTCGTCTCTAAGTATATATGTTCCTGTCTGATTTATCAAATACCTATTTTTTAGTTTTAAAAGCTAGTTTCATTCAATTTGAATGACCGCTATAATGGATGATTAGGGATGAAAACATTTATTTTTTAATTAAAATGCAAAGTATGAAATCATTGAACAAATTATTATTTAGTTTATTGCTTTCTGTAAGTTGGCTAAGTTTTGCCTCTGCACAATATTGTAGTGGCGGACCAACCTCTCCTGCAGATTCGAATGTAGAATCTGTCAACCTGCCTGGAGATGGTTTAACTATCAATCACACTGGTTGTGCTGGTGGTACAGGTATAACAGGAGTGGAAGACTTAACTTCACAGATAGCAGATGTTACACCAGGTAATACCTACACAGTTACCATACAATTTGGTACTTGTGGTGGTAACTTTGCTGGTGCAGGTGAAGCTTGGATTGATTGGGATCAAAATCAAACTTTTGACCCATCTGAATCTTTAGGTACATGGTCTGGTACACCTCCCGTAGCTGCATCAACTTTTACATTTACCGTACCAATGACAGCAGCAACAGGACTTACACGTATGAGAGTGATGCAAGAGGAAGGCGGTGCTACTCCTCTTGACCCTTGTGGCACATATTCATGGGGCTCGGTTATGGATTTTGGTATTGCACTTGGTGTAACTTGTTTGCCTCCTGGAGGCGTATCTTTTAGTAATATTTTACCAAGTTCTGTAGATTTAAGTTTTACGTCTTTATCTGGTTTAACCAATATAGAATATGGCTTAGCTGGTTTTACACCAGGTACAGGAACTACGGTCAATGGCTTAACAAGTAGCCCTTACACCATTACAGGTTTAGTATCAGGTAGTGATTATGAATTGTATTTAATCGATGATTGTGGTGGCGGTAACTTATCACCTGCGGCTGGTCCTATTCCTTTTGCACCTGCCTCTTATTGTGTAGATGGAGGACCATCAAGTACAGATGATTCAAATATAGAAGCCATTAGTATTACAGGGGATAACTTACCTATCAACTGGATCGGTTGTGGTAGTGGAAACGGAGAAGGTGGTTATACTGGAGTACGTGATGAAACACAAACCTTAGTTGATTTAACACCAGGAAATACTTACACCATCAATGTTACATTCGGTAGTTGTGATGTAAATGGAACAAACTGGGCTGGAGCTGGTCAAGTTTGGATAGACTGGGATGGTGATTTAACTTTTGATGCAACCGATACTGTAGGTAGTGGATGGGCTGGTACAGGACCTGCTCCTACTTCGTTTACATTTACAGTACCTGCAACTGCACCTATAGGTCTCACTCGCATGAGAGTGATGCAATGGGAAGGTGGTAGTTTACCATTGGATCCTTGTGGCTCATTTACATGGGGTTCTGTTACTGACTTTGGTGTAGCTATTGGTGTAACTTGTTTGCCTCCTGGTGGTGTAAACTTTACTAACATTACCTCAAGTTCTGCTGATGTTAACTTTACTTCCGTTTCTGGTTTATCTAATTTAGAATATGGTGTGGCAGGTTTTACACCAGGTTCTGGTACTACTATGACAGGAGTGACAACGCCTGTAAATCTTTCAAGCTTAATGGATAACACAGACTATGATGTTTATTTAACAGATGATTGTGGTGGTGGTAATTTATCTCCTGCTGCTGGACCTTTTAGATTTACCACAGCTTGTGTAAACTTCCTTGCACCATATACAGAAGACTTCGAGGGTAATTCTCCAAACTGTTGGGTACAAGATGGAGCGGATCAATTAGATTTAGAATTTAACTCTGGTGCTACACCTAATGCTAATACTGGACCATCTGGAGATAATACTACGGGTTCTGGTACTTATATGTATTTAAATAGTAGTACTGGTGCTCAAGGGGATATTGCAAATGTTACAGCTACAGTAGATTTAAGTGGATTGACTGCTCCTTACTTAGAGTTTTACTATCACATGTGGGGACAAAATACAGGAACTTTAAATATTGATGTAGAAATTCCAGCAGGTTCTGGTAACTATATTAATATATGGAGTCAAAGTGGCGATCAAGGAGATCAATGGTTATTAGGAGAAACTTCTTTAGCCTCTTTTACCAATCTTACTGTTGGAATTAGAGTTCAAGTTGTAAAAGGTGGCGGTTTTGCAGGTAGTGATATTGCTGTAGATGATATTAAATTCAAAGAAGCACCTACTTGTATTAAGCCAGATAACATCACTTTAAGTAACCTAACAGCTACTTCTGTAGATGTAGCATGGTCTTCTACTAGTGGTGTAACCAATATAGAATATGGTCCTGCTGGATTTACAACAGGTATGGGTACAGCCTTGGCTGGTGTGACTAGTCCACAATCCATAACAGGTTTAACCCCGACTACGGCTTATGAAATTCGTATGGTAGATGACTGTTCTGCTACTAGTAATGGCTTTAGTGATACGGCTACGGTTAACTTTACGACCTTAATACAAGGCGCTCAAGGTGTTACTTGTACTTCTCCTAACGCATTATCTTCTGTTATTTTTACCGAAGAATTTGATAACAATAATGCGGGATGGACAAATATTGGGACAGCAGGTGGTCAATGGGAAATTCCTAATGGCTCTGGCTCTTTGAATACGGGTGCTGATGTTGCACATAGTGGGGCAAGTTTTATGAATTTTGAGGCTACTGGTGTCCCTGTTGGTGATAGTGGTGCTACGGTATCTCCTGCTATAGATTTAGCAGCTGGTGTCGATGCTGCGGAACTATCTTTCTGGATTCATGCTTTTGGAGCGAATATGGGAGACTTAACTGTTGGAGTTGGTACTTCATCCGCAGGTCCTTTTACACCTGTGTTTGTTTGGAGTGGTCAATTACAAACCTCGGGTGCTGATCCTTGGCAAAATGCTGGTGTGGATCTTTCTGCATATATTGGACAGGTAATTTATCTTGAATTTAGTATGTCCAATGTTGGTGGTTATACTTCTGATATGTCTATTGATTTAGTAGAAGTCACTACCTGTGTTTCTTGTGCAACACCTTCTGCATTAAATATATCTAATGTTACACAAACAGGCGCTGATGTAGATTGGACTTCTGCTAATACAGGTAATACTTTTGATATAGTGGTCGTACCTGCTGGTGCACCGCTTGATTGGGCTAATGCAACTAATGCTGCTGCTTTACCTTACACCATCACTGGTTTAAGCCCTTGTTCTGCTTATGATGTATATGGTAGAGATAACTGTGGTGGTGGAGACGTCAGTGTTGGGTTAATGGGATCATTCACTACACTACCTGCTACTGTTGTACCTGCACCATATTTTTATGGATTTGAAGATGGCGGTAACTTAAACACTTGTTGGACTCAAGATACTGCCGATGTTTTAGATTGGACGATACAAACTGGTCCTACTGGTTCTGGTGGTACAGGTCCTACTGGTGCTGTAGAAGGAAGTTATTATGCTTATGTAGAAACTTCTTTTCCTGTAGTTCAAGGGGACTCTGCTATTTTGATTTCTCCTGCTATTGATGTTTCTAGTTTACCTAGCCCTGGTTTATCGTTCCAATATCATATGCTTGGAAATGATATGGGTACTTTAAATGTATATGCTGAATCTCCAGCAGGTTCTGGTAACTTAGTAAATGTATTTACGCTATCAGGGAATCAAGGGAACGCTTGGAATTTAGCTGAAATTCCATTGACAGGGTTGACAAGTCCTATTGCAATTCACTTCGTTGGGGTAGCTGGAGCTAGTTATACAAGTGATATGTCCATAGATGACTTCCAAGTTAGAAATATCGCTTGTTTTACACCTAGTGGATTTAACTTTGACTTTGTTTCTAGTGACTCTATCGCTGCTTCTTGGAATGGTATGACCACAGATACTTTTAGATTGTTTGCTAGTTCTGGTGGTGTTTTATTAGGAGATACAACTGTTGTAGGTAATACCTTGAATGTTGGTGGTATTCCTGAACAAACGACTATTGACTTCTTTTTTCAGCAAATTTGTGGTCCTGGTGACACCAGTAATATTGCTGGTCCATTTACCGTCACTACACTTTGTAATCCTTTAACTGCTCCATTTACAGAGGACTTTGAAGATGGAGGTATTCTTGATCCATGTTGGGCCCAATCTACTGCTGATGCTCTAGATTGGACGGTTCTGCAAGGTGCTACAGGTTCCGTTAATACAGGACCTTCTAGTGCGGCTTCTGGTCTATACTATATTTACATTGAAACCTCTGGTCCTGCCGCTGGTTCTGATGCCATCGTGGAATCACCTGAAATCATTACCTCTGGGTTAACCATTCCTGCACTGAATTTCAACTATCATATGTGGGGTGCTTTAATTGGTACGCTGAATGTTGAAGTCGAATCTCCTGCGGGTTCGGGTACTTGGACAAATATCTGGTCACTTTCTGGTGATCAAGGTGATCAATGGAATAATGCTTGGGTGGACTTAAGTGCTTATGGCTCTTCTATCCGTCTTCGTTTCCAAGCAATTAGCGGTGGTTCTTATACCTCTGATATTGCGATTGATGATGTTTCCGTGTTAGAAGCTCCGCCTGCTGAATTAGCCGTAATTGATTTAGATGCCGGTATGAGTGGTTGTGGTTTAGGGAATGAAACCGTTACTATTTCTGTAACCAATAGTGGCTTTGCTACCGTCAACGCTTTTGATGCTGGATTTAATTCTAACGGGTCTATCGTTTCTGAAACGGTTGGTATGATGATCGCACCTGGCGATACCATTGATTATACCTTCTTATCCAATGCTAATTTTAGTGCGGCGGGTACTTACAATCTAGCCGCTTATGTAACCGCTGCTGGCGATCCTAATGCGGCAAATGATACCATGATGACAACGATTAGTAATGCACCTATCATCAGTGCTTTACCGTACAACATGGGTTGGGAAAATGGCCCTGCTGGTTGGGTTGGTGAAGATGATTGGCAACTCGGTGCACCTGCTGCTACTGTTATCAATGCTGCTGCTTCGGGTACAAATGCTTGGGTATCCAATTTGACTGGGAACTATACCCTTGGTATTGCTTCTTATTTAACCTCTCCTTGTTTAGATTTTTCTGCCGAAACTGCTGACCCTGTTTTAAGCGTAGATATTTGGTATGAAACAGAAACCGATTGGGATGGTGGATATGTTGAAGTTAGTACAGATGGTGGTATGACTTGGACAAAGCTAGGAACGGTTGAGCCAAACTGGTATAATAATAATAATGCAAACTTCACCATTGGAGATTGTTGGAATGGTGATGGTGCTGCAGGTTCTGGTGGATGGGTCACAATGACTCATGCCCTTGACGGATTAGCGGGTGCTAGTGATGCTCGTATTCGTTTTGTGGTTGAAGATGATGGTGCAGAAGCTCGTGAAGGTATGGGTGTTGATAACCTTTCTATCACCGCTGGAGTTAGTTGTCCAGCTGATTTAGGTTTGGCTATTACGGCTACTGATGTTAGCGTTATGGGGGCTGCTGATGGTACCGCTTCTATTAGTGCGACAGGAGGTATGATGCCATACTCTTATTTATGGACAAATGGTGATTCTACGACAATGATTATGGGCTTAACGCCTGGTGACTATGGTGTATTGGTAACCGATGCGAATGGGTGTACAGACTCTATTGGCGTTACTATTGGTATCAACTGTCCGATGAACTTAGGCTTAACCACTACAACTAATCCTGAAATTGGTACAGGTACAAATACTGGTACAGCTACGGTAGCTGCTTCTGCGGGTATGGCGCCATACACTTACAGTTGGTCTAATGGAGCTACGGGTGACTTCGTCAATGGATTAGCGGGTGATTCTGCAACTTATGATGTTATAGTAACGGATGCCAATGGTTGTATGGATTCGGCTACCGTTATGATTGAAACGGTATTCTTAACCGCTACTAATGAAATAGAAGGGTTAAGAGGACTGGCTTTAACACCAAATCCTACGCAAGATGTTACGTTACTGCAAGTAGAATTTGAAAAAGCAATTGACTTAACGATTGAAGTCGTTGATATTACAGGTAAGATCTTACAAACGCGTCAAGAAGGACAAGTCATTTCCGAGCAATTTAGACTTGATTTATCCAAATATGCCGCAGGCACTTATTTCATCAAGCTTTCTGCTAATGGACAAACTATGGCACGTCCCGTTGTCCTTATGAAGTAAGTTTAAAATACTTTAGAGCTTTTAAAGATAGTTTATAGTAAATAGACTAAGCGAAGTCCTTTTAGGAGGGCTTCGCTTTTTTATTACAAATCATAAATCACATATTCAACCTCTTTTTTAGAGCGTTAAGGACTCAAAAGATAATTTCACTGTAAAACTGAATAGGTACATTTAGATTCATAAAACCCCCAAATTCCTTAAAATAGACCTTATTCAGTAAAATAATTAAGTTGAAGTTCATAAAGAATAGGCAGATTTAATTAAATTTGTCAATAATAAGTTGAGATACTATCATTAAATACAATTATTAGAGAAGGCAATGAGATAGCAAAAAATAGGGTTGTAAAATCAAGAAAACAGTACATTCTTTAGGACTTTAAATTTGTTTCTCCTTTCTTTTTAAAAATATGATAATGCTCAAATACACAATAAAAAAGATAGCACTGAGGCGAGTATCAAATGAACTATAATTATGAATATGGAGCGAAACCTAAACTACTGAATAAAGGAATTAATTTTTATGATGATTTCATTAAAGATTAAATCCAATTCTCCTCCAACTATTCTAACAGTTTTTTAACCAATTACATCATTAACGAGAAAGATATTGGAAGAATAATAATGACCTTATTATTCTTTAAGGGTATCAATTATTTTTCAATAGTTGATGGCTCATATATTAGGGATAAACACCATTCAAAAGTGAATGGATTCTTATAATTTAAATATTAATTTTTAATCTAGATTTTTTAATCAAATTATTAATTTATGAAAGCATTAAACAAGTACTTTTTACTTTTAAT
>CAYLSF010000328.1:0-7151 GCA_964385675.1 uncultured Saprospiraceae bacterium | reverse complement strand
TTATCTCTTTTTCTATTTTTATTGTAACTGTATGAATAAATCCCCTATTTTTAAATAAATTTAATTGCTACACTTTTTTGTCATTCAACCCTTTAGAAATGTACAGTGATTTTATTAAGATATTAGACAGATTCGCCAAGTTATTACAAGGTGTACCTATAGAAGATAAACCGATTACCCTTACTTTTGTTGTTACTGTTTTAGCTTTTGGATTAACTGTTGTAGGATTTATCTATAGTATTGTAAAATGGTGCTTTAGTGAGTATATTTATTGGCGAAATAAGAAAATAGCCAATAAAAACTTACATCCATTTTTTACGATACATGAAATTAATGAAGCAACCCAAAATTATATCCCAACAAAATATCAAAATGTAGCTCCTTCAAAAGATGATGAACCTGGACGGGATCACATTGCGTCCGCTAAAGACAAACTCCTCCCCTTTTTCTTAAATAAAGCATTTAAAAACGATAGTGATCATAATAAATACTATTTGCTATTGGCAGATAGCGGTATGGGTAAGACAACCTTTATGCTTAACCTTTATCTAAAATATAAGCAACGATGGACTTGGGGCGGTTTAAGAACTAAATATGATATTCAATTATTTCCGTTAGGGCACCCTAAAACAGATGAAAAGATAAAAGCGATTAAGGACAAGAAAAATACCATATTACTCTTAGATGCTTTTGATGAGGATAACAAAGCGGTAAAGGACTATAAAAAGCGAATGCAAGAGATATTGGATATCGTGTGGGAGTTTAGAGAAATAGTAGTGACATGTAGAACACAGTTTTTTCCTTCGGAGGCAGAAGAATTGACAAGAACGAGTGATTTTAAAT
This sequence comes from uncultured Saprospiraceae bacterium, assembly GCA_964385675.1. GTDB lineage: Bacteria > Bacteroidota > Bacteroidia > Chitinophagales > Saprospiraceae > CAYLSF01. Next base: position 6,308 of record CAYLSF010000328.1, on the reverse strand, counting down.
ATGGACCGAATGGCGGACGGCATAAGTTTCAAAAATTATATATCTCCGTTTTTAGTGATAAGGATGTAAAGAAATATTTAGGTAAAAAGTATAATTGGTTAAATCCATGGAACTGGAAAAAGTATAGAAAGGCAAAAAAGATTGCTCAGCAAAGTCCTAATTTAGTAGTACGTCCTATGTTATTAAGTCATATTGATGATTTATTGAACACGGATAGAACTTATGATTATACCTTTCAAATTTATGAAGAGTTAATACAAAAATGGATAGAACGAGAGGCACGTAAACGAGGCGTTCAAGAGAGATATAATGAAGGAGAATATGAAAAGGCATTGATGGCGTTTTCGGATGCTTTTACCAAAGACTTGATATTGAATAAAAACTTAAATAAACGAAAGGGACGATTTGCAATACATAAAGATGATATTATTGCTCATACTAAAGGCTTACAGTTGTTTAAAGAAATTGAAAAAAATGTATTATCAGAAGGCGAACAGCGTTCACGTTCTTTATTAAATAGAGATGCTCAAGGATATTATAAATTTTCGCATAAATCGGTGTTAGAATATTTTTATGCGAAGTTGCTTTTTAAGGATTTAGAATTTAGAAATCGGTTTACATTAACTAATAGTGAAGGTATTAAATATCATCCTTTTGTTGGAATGGATGCAGCTAAGAGTTTTTATAAGGAAATGATTATTAATCAGTTTGATAGAGGTAAAAATAAAAAGGCTAAAAAAATTATAGGTGAGTTAGAGGAAAGTAAAATTTTACATTTAAATTTAAAAGGAGTGAATTTAAAAGGGATGGATTTACGATTTGTGAATTTACAATTTGCAAAGTTACAAGAAGCGGATTTACGAGGAGTAAATTTACTAGAAGCGAATTTACAAGAAGCGATTTTACGATTTACGGATTTACGATTTACGAATTTACGAGGAGCAAATTTACAAGAAGCGGATTTACAAGAAGCGATTTTATCAATAGATTGGAAAGAACAAAAGTTAATAAACTTAGATTACATTCTAAAGCATTATAACGAAGTAGAAAAAACCGACTCAAAAGGCTATAAACACATCCAACTCATCAAAAAAGACAAATAATTGCCCAAAATACCTTTAAACAAATTCAAACCAAACAACGCAGTAGATAATGAACAATAAGAATAAAAAACCTACTATAAAAACAACCAAACTCCCCATATTCCCCAAACGCACAAAGCCTTCCAATAAATATTAGAAGGCTTTACAAACACTATAAAATGGCTATAAACGGAATATTATAAGCCGTCTATCAGTTTAGCTTTCAATTGAGAAAACTCTTCTTCGGACAAGATACCCGCATCTTTTAAAGAGGCTAATTCTTTTAAACGAGTAATAATATCGACTTTATCATCGGTTTTAGGTGTTGCTTCAGGAGCTACCTGCTCTTCTAATGTTTCCACACTTTCAGCTAAGATCGTTTCTTCTTCAATGACTTGCTCCTCTACTTCTTCTCGCTGTTTTTGTTGCTCCTTCTGCAAGTCTCTAGCGACTTTCTTCCCCTTTTCAAATTTCTCATTGTAATATTTCTTCAATCGAGCAGGATCAAAATCTAAGAAGGTGCCACCCGTCTCAAAGTGCTTTTTAAATACTTCACCCAAGGCATAAGTAGAAGCCCCTGAAAAAATAGCTAAGGTTACGCCTCCGAGCATTGTCCCTACACCGGGTATGAGTTTTACAACTGCTTGAGCACCTAGTCTTGCCAAACTAGAACCCGTCAAGGTTGTAATTAATGCTTTACCTTCCGTTTCTTTATAATCAATATCGTATAACTTGCATAATTGACGCACCATATCTAATTGCACCGCTCCTACCGCAAAAAAGTCAGCAATCGGTACAGGGATGAAACCAGCCCCCATTGACCACATGACATGATTGCGAATAATCATATCCGCACTCTGACTTTGCTTTTGCTCGTATTTATCTTTCTTGTCCATATTAGATCCTGCATTTTTGATTTTATCAATATAGTCCATCGTCTGTCTGACCTTATCTAACATCGTCTATTTTAATTGTTGACAATTGATTTTCGATATTTAATACACTGAACAACGAAAAGTAATTGTCTTTGATATTTATTGAATACACCGTTTCAAGGTATCAACAAAACCATAAAAGTGAAAGTTTTTACGACTAAATTCCTATTTTTAAATTCTAAATTCGTGTTTTTAAATACAAAAAATCCTCTTTAGAAGTCAATTAATCTCTCTTAATAACCACCTCTACTTTACGGTTCTTTGCTCTCTCTTCTTCTGTCATAATTTTATCTTTAGACACCAATGCCCCTCTCCCTTCTTGCGAAATACTCTTTACTTTAATCCCCATATTATCTAAATACTGTACAATTGCTCTAGCCCGTTGCTCAGAAAGTAATTGATTGTGTGCCATATTTCCAATATTATCGGTATAACCAATGACATTTACTTCCCAACCTGATTCAGTCTCTAATTTTTGAACCAATTCTTTTAACTGTCCTCTTGTCTTTTCATTTAATGCAAAGGAATCAAAATCAAATAAGAAGGTATAGATAATCTCTTTAGGTTCTTCTTTCTCCATCCTCATCGAAAGTCGCCTTTTAGGGATAAGATCAATATCAAATCGAAATGGAATCGCATTATTTTGAGTTGGTAGATAGGCCGCTTCCATATAGTATTCATAATTATTATGCACGACCTGAAACGCATAGGCTTTATCAGAAGGTAAGCAGATAAAATACCAACCATCTTTATCCGTTTCAATTTCCCACTTGATGCCATTTCTTAAAATATCTAATTTTAAAGGCAAAGGCTCTTCCGTAAATTCGTCCTTAATTTGTCCTTCTACTAATACTCTATCATACGGACGAAATTCTTCGGGCAACTCGCTTTTATAAATATCTAACCCGCCATAACCATCTTGTCTAGCAGAAGCAAAATAAACCGTCTTACCATCAGGCTGTACAAACAATCCAATTTCTTGATAAGGTGTGTTGAACGGATAACCTAGATTAACGGGTTCACGCCATCCCCAAGTAGAATCATTCACTTGATCCAATCTAGACATAAATAAATCGCCATCGCCCATACCCGTATGTCCCGTGGAGGTAAAATATAAGGTTAGGCCATCAGGTGAAATAAAAGGAGCTTCTTCGTCTCCAGTAGTATTAACAACATCTCCTAAGTTTTCCCCATGACTCCACCTACCATCATTCATCTTATAGCTTACATATATATCGGAACCGCCTTCTCCATCTTCACGACTACTACTAAAGAACATCATTGAGCCATCGCAACTGATAGAAGGTTGGGATTCCCAATACTTGGTATTGATATTTCCTGGTATCGTATTGACTTCTATCAAGGCGTTTCCCTTCATTTTAGCTTGATAAATATCACATCCTCCTTTTGCATCTTCTCTTTCACATCCCGCATAATACATATATCGTTCATCGGCTGCAAATTTTGCCATTCCTTCATTCACATCAGAATTGATACTCGCATCAAAACTTAACCCCTGACTCCAACTCCCATCTATCCGTTTCGATATAAAAATATTTTCACCTGTTTCTTTTACCGTAGAAGAGTAGGTCTGTTTTGTGGTGTAAATCAAGACTAAACCATCGCCTGTTATGGTAGGCATATATTCGTCTTCATCTGAATTAATTAGTGGGCCCAAATTCGCAACCTTAGCGTCTGTCGATGGATTTTTAATCGCCTCTAATGCAAACTCTAAATTACTTTTCCGATTTTCTAAACCCGTATCATATTCTTTTTCGAGTTTAACCTCCTTTTTAGCATTGGTAAATCGTTCATTTTTGAGGTATTCAAATCGGTTAAAATAAACCTGAGCCGTATCAAATTTACTTAATCTAAAATAAGCTTCACCACATTCAAAATAAGCCGCTCTGGATAATTTAGGATTGAGTTGAAAGGATTTTTGATACGCCATAACAGCTGGTTCAAACATTTCCATAAGCAGGTTCACTTTTCCCAGTTCTCTATACGCTACTGCAAAGTCCTCCTTAATTTCCAATGTTTTATACAGTTGCTCTTTCGCTTTATCATAATTCCCCTCATTAATGAATTGTTGAGCAACTTTTAAAGATTTAATGGCTTTACGAGTCTTAAAAAAACCGAAACGTTGTGCATCTGCCCAGTGTCCAATTCCCAGCAATATTAGTAGTAGTACAATTTTTTTCATGGCAATTGTTTCTCTAATATTTAGCAAAAAAATAGCCAAGGTTTACCCCTTTTTCGTTCTTAAAAAAATGTAGGATAAAATGTAAAATACATTCCATCTCTATTCCTTAATTAGCCAATATACAATTATTAATCGGTTTTGAGAGATTATTATTTTATAAAATATTGTTAAGGCAATTACGGTCATACTTAACGCTTTGGCTTAAAATTAGAAAACGTCAAGTGTAATTACACTTGACGTTTAAATTTACAAATATTCATGACTCTTTTCTATGAAAAGTCGTCTTGACCAATATGAGTGAGATTCCAAATCGAGTTTGGAAAGACGTATACTTAGGATTACGGTAAATACTTACAAAAATATTTACAATACTCGAACCAATTTCCCTTTTAAGCTCTTACGCCCTACTTTAACTTCATACGTATAATTCCCTGGTGGTAGAATGATATTGACTCGTTCAGTATTCCCCTCTTTGTGTCTCCACTTTTTAAGCCCCACTTTTTTACCTCGACTATCTCGAATAGTCATTCTAGCTCTTCCTTTTGGAACATCTTTTAAGTTAACCGTAAAAGTCGTTTTAAAGGGGTTAGGCGTAATATTAGCTGGATTCGGTAAGACAACAGGAATAGGTTTTACCTCAATTTTTTTCTTTTTAATTGGCTCTTTTCCGCCTCCTTTAGTTGTTCCAAAATCATCAATAGGTTTAAAATCTACCCCATTGACCAAGAATTGAGCAGAACGAGAGATTAATTGATTTCGAGTCTTTTCATCTGTAACCGTTTCTAAAGGGAAACCATAATTTAAGACTTTAAAATCACGACCTGCATAAGCAATTCCAGCACCATCATTACTTCCTCCATCATATTTAAGTACAATAGTTGCCCCTGAGACGGGTGATAATCTATCTGGATAATCAATATCATAATAGCCATTTTTACTATTATCAAATAAACCATCCAAATTATTTAAAATCCCTGCTACTCCTTTAAATTTATAGGTTTCTGCGTCGTCACCTTTATAAATTGATTTTAAATACGTTTTGAAAAAATACGGATCACGCCCTCCTCTTCTTGCCAAATCAAAAGCATGTTCTGCACCAGAAATCATCAATGCACCGCCGCCTTTCAGATAACGCTCAATTCGCTTGCGTTCTGCATAGTTCAGTGAAATATCTTGTGTGGATTCTTCCCCTAAAAACCAGTTTACCGCTTTATAATTTTTTAATTGAATATTATTATCAGCTACGGCCTCATTTAACGTACCATCAAATGACATTCCTGCAAACTCTAAGCCTTTTGCATGTTCTACCGCATAATCGTAACGGTTCATTCTTTCTAAGAAAAGACGCTTTGTATTACCTAATCGTTGACCATCATATTGCGTAATGGCGGAGAATCTATCCAATCTATCAAAACCATCTACAATTAAAAACTCTACATTACGCTGTCCCGCTTTAGGTGTTCTTGCTGCGACTGTTGGCGTAGTAAAAGACTCCCCGCCTTGATTCGTTGCACTTACTTTGAAATAGTAAGTAGTTCCTGCTTCTAAATTATTAAACGTATGACTCGTACCACTTACTTCTATTGGATCGGGAAATCCTTTGCCGTGTGTACTCATATATACTTTATATCCCGTAGCCGCATCCCCTCCTGCTGCCGATTGTTGAGGTGCTTTCCAACTCAATGTAATTTGACCATTACCCTTATTCTTTGCCATCAAATGCGTAGGCGGTTCTGGTAATAAAGCGGCTTGTTTACCATCTTTTTGAGCAAAATATTTGGCTATCCCTTGATAAACAGCCCTAGCCGAAATATCTCTAAATTTAGGTGTCATTAAGGCTTTGGCATCATTTTCATGGTCATGAAACGCAATTTCAACCAAAGTACCGGGCATGGTTTTTAAACGACGTAATTCCCCAAAGTTAGCAGATTTTACACCTCTATCATACCAATCTGGATCCCACTCTTTACGAATATCTCCAACCAATTCTTTGTGGACTAAATTACGTAGGGTATTTGAGCCTTTTGTCGCTCCTCTATTGTACATGAAAGTTTCCGTACCTGTTCCTCTTCCTCCTCCTGCATTGGT
>CAYLSF010000327.1:0-7157 GCA_964385675.1 uncultured Saprospiraceae bacterium | reverse complement strand
TTAGTGATTAGTGATTAGTGATTAGTGAAGAAACAGTAGGAAAATAGTTTGGTTGAAATTTTTATAAATACTTTGATAGTACGCAACCTTCTGTTTCACCAAAACCGTAACGACAGTAATAAAGAAAACGACCCTACTTTTTAAAATTTAGCAATGAATTGAATCACAATATTTCAATACCTTTTATTCAATTCATTGATTGTCGATTGTCATAAAAACCAATATTTATTACTCATTTTAAAATCTTTTATTATGAAACTTAAAATCTTTACTTTTTGCATACTCTGTGGTGTGCTGTCTTTATCCAATATTTCTTTTGCTCAACATCATCAAGTTAGTCCATATTTTTCTACAGAAGCATTGGAGTCGCTTAATGAATCCTTGCCACCGCATTTATCTATTGATAAGACGGGAAAACTTCTTGAAAATCAATCCAGAATGAACCTTTACCTTTTAGATAGTGCACATCATTTTAATTGGGATGCTAGTAATGCAACATGGGAAATGTCTGCTAGGCATTATGCTACGTTATATGATGTACAGGGTAATTTGCTAGAGCTTAGTATTCAAGAACGCGATGCAAATACAGGAAATTTTGAACTCTCCGCATTACAGCAATATCAGTACAATACGAATGGTTTTGATATACTTGAGTTCAATTGGAATGGTGCGACATGGGATACTATTCGGCTTGATAAATATGAATTTAATAGTAACGGCTATGTAACGCTATGGGAAATACAAGTCTATGATGGTATAACCCTTCAATGGAGTCCTGTCAATAAGGAAGAAACGACTTACAATAGTGCTAATGCACGCTTAACACACAAAGGATATACAGGTGACCATACGACAAATACTTGGCTACCGAATTATGACTATAATTATACGTATAATAATAATGATCAACTGATAGAATTAAATCTACAATCTACCTTTATTAATAATGTTTGGATGTTTCGTTCTCGTTATAATTATTCTTATGACATGAATGGAGACTTAACGCTTCAAGAACATTACCTATGGGAATCTTCTAGTTCAAGTTTTATATTGGATGATCAGCTTTTAGTGACCATTGATGCCATCAACAATACCAAAGAGGAAATCAATCAATCTTGGAATCCTTCTACACAAACCTTTACGAATGATTATAAAACGGTTTATACCTATAATGCGAATAACCAAGCCATTTTAATGATAAGAGAAGATTGGGATAACAATCAATGGGTGCTTGATGTCAAGTCGGATTTCACCTACAATAGTAATGGTCAGCAAGCCCTACAAGAGTTCTTTCAATGGTTAAACGGGGCATGGGCAATGCGACAACGACTGTTAAATAATTATGATAACCATGGAAATCAACTCCGCTTTGAGACGCAAGAAATTGATGCTAACACAGGCGTGGTACTCTTTGGATTTGCCATTGATTATTTTTATTCTTTAAATCCTACCAATACTCAAAAATTATACAGCGAATCGCTACAAGCTTATCCCAATCCAACTTCGGGTACAGTCCTCGTAACGCTACCTAATGACTTTACGCAAGGTCAATTAACGATATGGGATATGCAAGGACGGTTGTTACAGTCACAAGATTATCAAGGGGAATTGATAGACTTATCCACTTACAGCAATGGGGTGTATTGGTTGCAGATTATTAGTGATGATAGTCGCTATACGATGAAAGTTATCAAGAATTAAACAGACTTATTTATCAATGAAATAGGTGTAAAACACCTCATTTAAATCATAGCATAACTTAATATAAAAAACAGGTTATGCCTACTATCTATTGGACGACTCAATCGTATTTGAGTGGGTTCAAAGCCTATAATTCAATCATTATTTATTTCAAAAATCTTTATCATGAAACTTAGATTCTTTACCTTTTACATACTGTGTAGTATGTTCTCTTTATCCAATATTGCTTTTGCTCAACAGGATTTAAATCCCAATCATTTACCAGAGGAGGAGCTGACTGTATTAAATGAATATTTACCGCCTAATTTATCTATAGATGAGACAGGTAAGCTATTAACAAATCAGGCTAGAACAGATGTTTATCTTTGGGATAGTTCTAATAATTTCCTTTGGAACGATGCTACCGCAACATGGCAACTCACCTATAAAAATAATAGTGCAGTATATGACGCACAAGGCAATATATTAGAATATAAAAGACAAGATCCCAATCCTAGTACAGGAAACTTTGAATCTACCTATTGTTATCAATATGCTTATGCTTTAAATAGAATGAGTGTATTAGGGTTGAATTGGAATGGTGTGACTTGGGATTCTTCAGTCGTTGTTCATTATGAGTATAATGCCGATGGTTATATAATCCTTCAAGAAAGTTTTTTATACGACTTAGCTACTTTTCAATGGATGCCTTCAAATCGTTATGAAAATACCTATAACAGTTCAAATGAATTAATATCCAGAAAACGGTATTCTGGAAATAATCCTACAAATAGTTGGACACCTTTATCTGATTATAGCCTTACATATGATAGCAATGATAAATTAATTCAAATTTCAAGTTCAAGTCAATGGAATACGATGAGTAGCACTTGGAACTATGCTACAATAGACTCTTTTTTCTATAATGTGAGTAATGAATTGACACTGCGTAAACAATATACTTGGGATAATGTAAATGCAACACTGACTCCTGTTTACAATATTTTAATTACGGTTGATAATAATGGTAATGTTATTCAAGATATTAGGCAAGTTTGGACAGCAGCAACTCAGACTTGGACGAATGAGTATCGAAATTTCTATACTTTTAATACTGCCGATCTCTTGACTTTACAGACCAGAGAAGAATGGTTAAATACTGTATGGAGCCCAGTTATGAAAATTGAAAATACGTACAATAGTAATGGTCAACAAACTCTAGGAGAGGACTTTTGGTGGGAGAATAGTGCTTGGGTAATGATATCAAGGGTTATTCGAGTCTATGGTTCTCATGGTAATCAAGTACACATGGAACACTATAATTTTAATTCAAATACAGGTAATCAAAGTTATGGATTTCAAAATGATGCTTATTACTCTTTATATACCATCACGAATACTCAAAAACTTGAAAGCAAAACGTTACAAGCTTATCCCAATCCCACTTCGAGTTCCGTTTTAGTGGAGTTGCCTGATGATTTCACACAAGGACAATTAACAATTTGGGATATGCAAGGACGATTGTTACATTCCCAAGATTATCAAGGGGAACTAATAGATTTATCGACTTATAGCAATGGGGTATATTGGTTGCAAGTTGTGAGCGATACAGAGCGTTATACTGTGAAAGTTATTAAGAATTAGTTGAGGTAATAGATTGGTGAATGTGAATTGGTTACTTAGTTTCTTGGTAAAATTCTACCGAGTAACTAAGTAACTAAGTAACTAATATATTATATGAATAAATCTTCTATGGTCAGTTGATTGGTGACAATACTCAAGTAATATTTGTTATTGATAACTCCAAAGGGCGTTAAGAATGTTATAAAAATATTTTTTTTAGTTCGGGTCTTATTTCTAAACACGCTTACTTTTTGTCTTAATTGCTCTGCATAAGATTTAGTTATTTGATAAGGTTGATTATAAAACTTCAGTTCAAGTAGATTAATACAATTATCTGTCCTATCAATTACTAAATCTATTTGTACACCTTGTTCGTTTGTACACCCCTTATATTGCCAAGTATATTCATTGGTGATTATACCATTGATTCCTAATGCTTTTTTTATTGCTTGTGTATGCTTGAACACTAAATTTTCAAACGCATACCCTCTCCATATTGTATAAGTAGGTTTATTGGATACCTGTAACCAACTTACTTTAACTTGTCTATCTTTTAAAAATTTAAAATAAAACAAACTGTACTCATCTACTAACCGATATAGTATTTTCTCTCTTTTTTGATGCAATGGAAATATAGATTTCACAAATCCACATTCTGTTAATTCTTTTAAAGCTACAGAAAGTCCTCCTCCGCTTTTTAATTGTGCTTTTTTGACTATTTCAGAACGTGTCAACCCCTTATTTTTAGTAACTAAGGCAGCTATAATTTGCTCATGTAAATCACTATTTTTAAATAGTGCAGCATATAAATTACTAAATTCCCTTCGTAATTTAGCTTGTGGCACAAAAAATAGATCATCCAAAATCTGAGGAATACTTTTTCCTGCTTTCACTTCTTTTAAGTAAAATGGAATTCCTCCAATACACATATATAATTCAGTTATATCTTTTAAGGTAAGGTGAATATTTTTTAATTCTAAAAAGTCTTTAGTTTCTTTTAGTGTAAAAGGCATCAACTGAATATGTGTAGTAATCCGATTATGTAAACCTCCCTTATCATTAATTACTTTTTTGATAATCCATGAAGCCGCAGAACCACATATAACTAAAATAATATCCTCTCGCTTTGAACAGTATTGATTCCAGAAGTTATCTAAAGCCGCAAGGAAACCAGAACGAGGGGTTTCAAACCAAGGAATCTCATCTAAGAAAATAACTTTTTTAGCATCATTTTTTAGGGTATTGATATAAGTTTTTAGCTGTGAAAAAGCTTGTAACCATGTTTTAGGAGGAATTGAAGGTTTTGCATTAAATTCTTGTAGGGTTAACCAAAAATTTTCTAACTGCTGTCCAAAACTTTTTTTATGTAATCCACTACACTCAAATACAATTTCATTTTTATAAACCTGCCGAACTAAAAAAGTTTTACCTACTCGCCTTCTACCATAAACAGCAACAAACTCTGATTCCTCTTTTTGTAATAAAAATTTTAAAAGTTTTATTTCGGCTTTTCTACCTGCTATTTTCATAATTATCAAGTTTATATTTTGCCAAAAGTAACACTTTTAACTATTTTTTGGCAAAGTATAAATTTGAATCTTGCCAAAATAGATGTTTTTAAACCTATTTTGGCAAGATATAGCTCTAATCGAACGAATTAAAATTACTTTTATTCACTAAAAGATGAAGCGGGTAAACCTGCTTGATTAAATAAAGTACCTTCTGTAAAATCCTTCCAACCATAGCGAACCTTTATTGGATTCACTATAGTAGATGCAGAAACTTCTACTTTATCTCCAATGATTTTAGCGCTCGCACTTACAAATTTTCCATCTTCGTCTGCGATTTCAAATCCTGTAGGTTGATTATTTGTAGCGACTAAGCCACCTTCTGCATAATCAAAAGTAATAATAATTTTATTGCCTTCCGTAGTATGAGATTTATATAACGGCCCTGACGCAACTATGTCTTTTCCATAATCATTAGCTAATGCTAATTGAGCTAATCGCCCGCCTACATCCTGTTTATTACTTGGATGAATACTTTTTAAATCGCCAATATCCATAGTGATTGCCATACCCGTTTTTGGCGTTTTTAAGCTTTTGCGTTGTGCATCTCTGAGAGCAGGAGATAATTCATTTCCATATCCAAATGGTGCAATCTGTACAAAATAAAATGGAAAATCTTGATTCCATCTTGTCCGCCAATCTTGAATCATGCCTGGAAATAATTTTTCGTACTGTGCTGCGCGCCCTACATTTGATTCGCCTTGATACCAAATTACTCCTTTTAGACCATAAGGAATGATAGGGGTAATCATGCCATTGTACAACACAGTAGGAGTATTAGAGTCCATTTTAAAATTCTCCAATCCTTCAGGTATATTTTGCAAGGCTTCTGAATTAGAATTATACAAAACAAGTTTACCATTATATAGAGTAGCGATATTATAATATTTCCACTCCCCTCCCAAATCAACAGTTTTACCTTTTTGATTTTTCAGGTAAAGTTTACTCCCTATTTGACCTCCTCCTCCTGTATCTACCATTCTAAAAGCAATTAGATTTTCTCCTTTTTTCAAAATATCTTTTGAAATAGTATAGGTTCTAGGACAATTCCAACAAACCGTATGACCAACTTGCTGACCATTAACATAAGTATTATCTAAGTCATCAATTCCATCTTCTACATGTAGTACATAATCGTTGCTAATATCATCTATCACCACAATCTTTCTAAACCATATTGCCCCATCGTTTCCTCTAGTTTCTATTTCCTCAAAAGAATTGGGTAATGTGGTTGTTTTCCAATTTGCATCCTCAAAGCCAATTTCTTTATACGCTTCATCTTTAAGAGCTAAGGTTTCCCAATCTTCAACTGTTGACGGCAACTCAACAGCGTCAAATTGATTATACCAATCGTCATATATTTTGATTTTTTCGGGATCTAAAGTAGCTATTGCTGCTTCAAATTCTCCTAATTCCATAAGCTTGTCCTTGCTTATCCAAGATTCCACAGGTGTACCGCCCCAATTTGTAGTAATAATTCCAATAGGTACATTCAATTCTTGATACAGTCTTTTAGCAAAGAAAAAAGCAGTTGCACTAAATTGACGAGCTGTTTCGGGACTAAGCATTGTCCATTTTCCTTCAAAATTATCTTGAGGAATTGTAGCCTTTGCTCTAGCGACATCGATATATCGAATTTGTGGAAAATTTGCATTGGCTATTTCTGTTTCAGCATTATCTATTAATTCACTTCCAAAGCCATTCAATGGCATTTCCATATTCGATTGACCCGAGGCTACCCATACTTCTCCGATTAAAATATCTTTTAAAGTAATTGTTGTATCTTTTGTAGTAATTGAAACCTCATAAGGGCCTCCTGCTTTTGGTGTTTGTAGTGTTGTCTTCCATTTACCCGTTTCATCACTTTCAGTAGAAGTTTCTTTCCCCCAACTACCCGTAATTTTTACCGTTTGATGGGCTGTCAATTTTCCCCAAAAAGCAACTTCTTTAGATTGTTGCAGTACCATACCATCTGCAAATAAAGGTGTCATCGTCAATGGTATTACTGTCGTAGATTCGGAAGGTTGACAATTTTGAAATAGAATTATACTGACAAGTAATAGTACATATCGAAGTGTAATCATAGTTTTATTGGTTTTATTAAATTATAGTTACTGGTTGCCTAACTGTTTGGTTATTGGTCACTTATTAATTAAAAGTATTAAGGGACTACGAAAAAAATAACTTACGCTCCCGATAGCTATCGGGAGCGTACCTTATTTTTTTCTTCATCCCTAACCTGGCGAAGCCAGTACCATAAAAAGGACTAACTTAGTCAAATGAAAA
>CAYLSF010000326.1:0-7159 GCA_964385675.1 uncultured Saprospiraceae bacterium | reverse complement strand
TATGTGAATCGATTCGACAGGAATAGTTTTAAAATTTTATCCATTTAGGGGAAATTTTTTTCCAAATTGGGAGGTTTTTTTTGGATTCACTTAATTAGTCAAGAGATTACTCAAAGCAACCTCTTGACTTGAATATTATAAATACTGTATTTCTTTGAAGATACTATCTTTAATAGCTTGCCATTCGTTTTTTACGATACTATAATATACTGTATTTCGGCGGAATCCATCAGACATTAAGGTATGACTTCGCAATTCGCCTTCAAACTTTGCCCCTATTCCCATCATGGCATTTCGGGATTGCCAATTTCGACTATCTGTTTTCAATTCAATTCGCTCAAAGTTGAGTATGTCGAACCCATATTGTAACATCAAATATTTACAATGCCGATTCAAACCTGTTCGTTGTACTTCTTTCGTAATCCAAGTATAACCAATTTCCACTCGTCGATGATAATTCATAATATTTAAGTAGCTTGTTGTACCAACATATTGTTGATGGTTCTTATCATAGGTAGCAAAAGGATAGCGATTTGCTTGAGCTTTACTATCAAAAGCAGTTTGAAGGTAAGTTTGTAAAGCGTCAGCTGTTCCAAACTTAGAGGGAGAATATCGAAGTAAATCAGGATGTTTTAAAGCAATTGGTAATAAATGCTCAAAATGGTCTTGTGTTAAAGGTTCTAGTCGAACTCGACTATTTTCTAATACTAAATGCTGGTTAACGTCTAAATTCATTGGTTTACTAATTTTAGATTGGTATTTGTTGATAAGGTTTTAATTCCTTTAGTTTTGATTGAAATTCATGTAAAATTAGATGAATATCTCCAGATGTAATTGTATCACCTATTAAATGATGATATTGATTGAGCTGCATCACTTTATTCAAATCAAAGCACCAATACATAGACATAATGGGATTAATCCAAAGTTCACTACCATCCGTTCGGATGGTCTTATGATAATCCCCATAAAATCCTTCCACCGCACTTGCTACAGAATTGGCAACAATACTTGAATAAACTCCCATCTCTTTATTTGCATATTCAACGGCTTCTAAAAAGCATTGAACCGATTCCATTTCCTTCAACAATTGAATGACACCTAGATAACCTCCTATTTTTGATAATGCTGCTACATTTTCTAAAAACCGATAATGCGAGACATTATGATAATGATCGACCCCAAAGCCCAGACAAACTAAAAACTTTTGAGCAGCGGTTGATTCAAAAGCAGCCTTCATAGAGGCAATATCCTCCACAGGAGTTCCAAGTCCTTCTTCATTTCCAAACATCAAGCTATCTGTTCCGCCATCAACCAAGATAATGGTATCAATATTTAATTTATCGACTAAATAGTTGTAGGCTTCTCGTAAGGGTTTTGCACCAACCCGATCAAACCCATAGATTTTTTCATCTATTCCTTTTTGTTTGCTCAAAAATTGGCAAAGGTATTTCTCAGGAAAGTAATGTGCTCGAATAGGATTAATGCTATTTGAAGTAATTAGGTAACAATGAGGATGTAGTGCAAATGCCGTCGTATCTTCTAACCAAACAAAAGATAGATTCGCCAAATGAACGGTTTTACCTTGTGCTTTTAAATTCCAATATAACGGCAAACCGCTATAAATATCAAACCCACCACCTGCTCCGGCAATTAGGATATTTTGAGCAGTTTCTAGTTTTTGAAATAATGGAAGTTGGTTTAGTTGCATATATTTTATAGTCGTAATTTTAGATTAATCGGATAATTCAACAAATAATATCGAATAAAATTCCCAAAACATATTGCTATTTATATTGTATAAAGAACAGTTTTTACAAAAGTTTCTGGCTTCTAAAAGTTAATAATGGCACTACAAGCAACCTATCAAAAGTATGTTTTACAATTCAAACAACCGAGTGACACATCCAGAGGAATTTTACGAACCAAAACTTCTTGGCTGATTTTTTTAAAAGATACAGAAAATCCTACCATTACAGGAATAGGGGAGTGTGGAGTGTTAGCGGGATTGAGTGTGGATGATGTGCCAGAGTATGAAACAGTATTGGCGAAGGTTTGTAAAGACATTAATAATTACAAATATTGGTTGGACGAAGAGTTGAGGACGTTTCCATCTATTCATTTTGGGGTAGAAATGGCATTAAAAGATTTGGAAGTTAAAGGCACTAAAATTCTATTTCCCTCTGACTTTACAGAAAATGAAAAACCAATACCGATTAATGGCTTAATTTGGATGGGAGAGCAGTCGTTTATGTTTGAACAAAAAAAAGCTAAATTAAAAGCAGGATTTACTTGTATTAAGCTGAAAATAGGAGCGATTGATTTTGAAGAAGAGTTGGGTTTATTAAAATATATCAGAAGTCAATTTGATGCTAAAACAATTGAATTGCGGGTAGATGCGAATGGAGCATTTTCACCACAAGATGCGTTAGAAAAATTGAAGCGATTAGCAGAATATGATTTACATTCTATTGAGCAACCTATCAAGCAAAAACAATGGGATGCTATGGCTCAATTGTGTGAACAAACGCCTTTATCTATTGCATTAGATGAAGAATTAATTGGTGTATTTGATATCACTCAAAAAATTGAGTTATTGGACACTATTCAACCGCAGTATTTGATTTTTAAACCTAGTTTTATTGGTGGATTTAAAGGAACATAAGAATGGATTGACTTGTGTACAACTCGCCAAATTCCATGGTGGATGACTTCTGCTTTAGAATCTAATATTGGATTAAACGCTATCGCTCAATGGACGGCAACTTTAAATAATCCGATGCCACAAGGACTAGGTACAGGGCAGCTTTATACCAATAATATTTACTCGCCGCTAGAAGTACAGAATGGAGGTATTTATTATCGAAAAAATAAAGACTGGAACTTGAGTTTTAAAAACCAATGAAAATTTACCACTCCCTAATACCAACAGGACGATTTTCTGTACCCTCTATTTCAAATAATGCATCACCTAATCTATATCTCATACTATCGGCTAATTGTTCAATTTCAGCTACAACTAAAGGATATTGAATAGCGATATTATTGGTTTCACTAATATCTTCATCAAGGTTATAGAGTTCAATTTGTGTAATGGTATCTTGCTCATAAGGGGCGGGAAATCCGTTGACTCCACCAGATTTACCATTTAGGGTTCTGTATTGATGTGGAAAGTAGAGCTTCCAATTTTTGTATCGAACACCATGCAATTCATTTCTTTTGTAATAAAAGAAGTAAGCTTCTTGAGCAGGTTTATTTGTTTTTTCAGTCCAAATATCCCACACATTTTTACCATCAATAATAGCATTAGGTAATTCAGCACCTGTGATATGTGCAATTGTTGGTAAAATATCAATTGCCATCATTGGCGTATGAATCGTTTTGTTGATAGCGATTTGACTAGGGTAAGAGATAATACAAGGTTCTCGCTGTCCACCTTCTAGAGCAGTTCCTTTTCCTTCTCTCAAAGGCAAGGCACTTCCCGAGTGTTCGCCATAACTCAGCCAGGGACCATTGTCAGAAGTAAAGATGACCAATGTATTTTCATCTAAATTATGTTGTTTTAAGCTATTGATAATTTGCCCAACTGACCAATCAATTTCCATAATTACATCGCCATATAACCCTCTTTTGGATTTTCCTTTAAATTTATTTGACACAAATAAAGGAACATGAGGTTGAGGATGGGCAACATACAAGAAGAAAGGATTGTCCTTATTTCTAGCAATAAAATCAATCGATCTTTCTGTAATCTGTGTGGTTAATTGAGATTGATCGGTTAGTGTGTCGATAATTTTATCATTTTCATACAATGGTAAAACATCAAAGTTAAAAATAGGGCCTTGTTGAGGATGATATGGCCACATATCATTAGAATAAGGAATTCCAAAATATTCATCAAAACCTTGTTGGGTCGGTAAAAAATCGGGATGATCACCCAAATGCCATTTTCCAAATATGGCGGTTTTATATCCTTTGGGTTTAAGCATTTCCGCTATCGTAATTTCTGATGGATTTAAACCTTTTTTACTTTTAGGCATATAAGCACCATGAATTCCCAATCTATTAGGATAAGAACCCGTTAGTAAGGCTGCTCTTGATGCAGAACATACTGCTTGTGCTGCATAAAAATTGGTAAGTCGAATACCGTTTTTCGCCATTTCATCTAAATGAGGTGTTTCAATATCGGGAGAACCAAAACAACCCACATCTTGATAACCTTGATCGTCTGTGAAAATGATAATGACATTTGGCATAGAGGGAGAAGGAGAGTTAAACGGAGGCTGACAAGCTAACAACATAGTTATACAACAAAAGAATACGGCTATCTTTTTCATAATGGTAATATTTGGAGTTTTAAGGTAGGAAATTTTTAAGAATTGGTAGATACTCTTCTAGATTTTGATAAACTCCCTTCAGCAATTCAGTCGTTACACAAATATTCCTTTAATAATTTGAGCCGTCTCGTCTTGATAGTTGACTTGAAGGGGTTGAATATGCTTTAACCAATTTTCTAAAACATCGCTAAAGTAATCTGTTATTTTTCCGCAAACTTCTACGCCCATTTGTCTTAAGGCTTCTGCATTGCATTGTTGTTCATATTGACCTTTCATTGGGACAACTAAGAGTTTTTTACCTAAATACAAGGCTTCCGAAGGACCTTCAAAACCTGCTCCCATCAGTACACCTTCTGAACTTGCGATTGCTTGAATCCAACCTTTATTATTAATTGGTGTAAAGTCGATATTCTCTAAAGTATAGGGCTGTTGTGTATGTTTAGAAAATACCTTCCATTGCACGGACTTTATTTTTGAAAAATGTTGGAACAATCGTTTATCAGATACCGCAGGTAAATACACCGCAATATGTCCTTTATTAGAAATGGCAGCTTCTCGGATTTGACTTCGAATAATCGGAGTGTGAATAAAGGAGTCATAATTATCAAAATGAAAAGCAATGGCATTAGAAGTAGGGGCGTAATGTTTTAAAATCATTTCGGGGAACGTCGGTTGACGATTTGGGCGAGGGGTCTTGTCTGATAAAAATGCACCTTGATGGCTGAGGCTTATGCAAGGTTGTCCCTTTAGTTTACAAGCCCATGCCGTTATGGGTTCAAAATCATTTAGAACAATATCGTAATCTTTGATAGGGGCATTTAAAGTGTCTTGAATCAGTCGAAGGGGTTTTAGCCGTTGAATTGTTTTCCAAATATTGACCCCTCCTTTTTTACCAAATATAAAACTCAGTCCATATTTCTGATACTTAATCTCGAAAGGTAAAGAAACATCTGCCTGTGTCCCACTCACGAAAATATCAACCTCGCCGTATTGCTGCAAATGTGGAATCACCTCTCTAGCTCGACTCAAATGTCCATTTCCTGTTGCCTGTGTGGCGTATAGTATTCTCATAGGTAATAGGTTATAAGTATTAAGTAATAGGTAAAATATACTTATAACTTATTACCTATTACTTAATACTTAATTCAAAACAGCCTCTCTTAGTTCTTGATGGCGTTGTTTGGCTTTCTTCTTTTTAGGTTTTAGCATAAGGCCATAATGAGTTTCATGATACTTATACATAGACCATTGTCCTTTATTGTATTCGAGTGCCGTCAAATTTTCCATCCAATCGCCTGAATTTAAATACCACACACTTCCCTTTTCATTGGTTATTTGTTTCATTTGTGGTTTATGAATATGTCCACAAATTACGTAATCATATCCTTTATCAATCGCTAAATCAGTTGCTGTTTTTTCAAAATCACTGGCGATACTAACCGCTTTTTTAACGCTATCTTTGATTTTTTTGGATAGAGACATTTTAGGTTGTCCAAATAAGCCCAATATCCAATTGATTAATTGATTGACTAAAATTAGGAATCCATAACCATTACTACCCATCTTAGCAATCCATTTGGTTTTTTTAATAGAAGCGTCAAAAACGTCACCATGAAAAATCCAAACTTTTTTCCCATCCACATCTAGCAATAACTTATCTCTAAGATGAACATTACCAACTTGAACATCGGAAAGGTGACGTAACATATCATCATGATTACCCGTGAGGTAATAAACAGGAATCCCTTTAGCGGCAAATTGTATAATTTGTTGGAGTACTTTGAAATGAGATTTTGGAAAATAGTTTTTACTAAATTGCCAAACATCTACAATGTCTCCATTTAAAATGAGCATTTCAGGGTCTATACTATCTAAATACTGACTGACCTCTTTGGCTTTTGAGCCAAATGTGCTTAAATGTATGTCAGATAAAACGATAATTTCTAATTTACGTTTCTTCATAGGTACAAATAACGCTCTTTCCTATTAGTACAATTTTAAGGTAAGTTTAAGTTGGTGTCAAGTATATATCTATAAAATTAATTTCATGTTATTGATAAGGTAATCCTGATAATTATTAAAAAAATAGAGCGGTTGAGGGTAACATTTTTTTATTTGTTCGGATAGATAGATAGAAGTTACTCAGAGAAGTAATTTTTAATTTAAACCAAGAACAAAATGAAAATTTTATTAAAACTTAAGCAGTATGATGACGGTTCTGTTAGTTTTGAGTCTAAAGTATCTCCTAGTAGATTTTTGCGTATTGGAGGTGATGGTACGGTAAATGTGCAAAACAGAGCTGGCACACAGGAACGATTTTTCCTTTTTGAGAAAAAGTAGTCTCAATTATTATTCGGTTTTGGGTATTAGGATGACTTGTATGATTTCAATACTCAAAACTGGATTTTTTATACACAGTACCAGATAGCTACTTTTAGTTTATCTTTTGATTATTTATACCCCCCAAAATAGGAGACGATTTCAATGTCGTCTCCTATCAATTTAGACCTATTTGTCTATAATTTCGTATCAATAAAATTTCCTAATTGGTAACGAAATCTACATCCAATTAAAATCAACTTTCCAAAGAAGATATCGACCTAAAAATAAATAACGAATCGCATTTTACTTTTGCCTTCCTACTCCTTTGTTAATACACTTCCTTTTAAGGTAAATTGAAAGTGGTATTAAATATTTTTTATAAGATAAATTTCATGTTAATAATCAAAATTTATGATAAGCTCTAAAGCCTAGAATACTGCTAAAAAATTAAATACATATTTATAAAAAACATAATTGTCAAAATGAAGTCAAGGATTATC
>CAYLSF010000325.1:0-7162 GCA_964385675.1 uncultured Saprospiraceae bacterium | reverse complement strand
CTTCCACCACTGTTCATCATCTTGTAGAAGAGTTAAATAGATTTTTATAAGTTATAAATAATAGGTCATAAGTAATAGGTGAATTTTGCTGTTACTTATGACTTATTACTTATGACCTATTACTTACAATATGGGTTTAATAAAATCAGTACGAGGGTTTACCCCAGAGTTTGGAGATAATTGTTATATCGCTGAAAATGCGACGATTGTAGGCGATGTGAAAGCTGGAGGCAATTGTAGTTTTTGGTTTAATGCCGTCGTTAGAGGAGATGTAAATGCTATTCGGTTGGGCGATAAGGTGAATGTACAAGATGGGGCAGTAATTCATTGTACCTATGAACAATCTAAAACAATTATTGGAGATAATGTATCCATTGGTCATAATGCGATTGTACATGGTTGTCAAATCGGTAATCATGTCTTAATCGGTATGGGCGCAATTGTTATGGATCATGCTATTGTAGAGGATAATGTATTAATAGCTGCGGGAGCAGTAGTATTAGAAAGAGCTAAATTAGAATCAGGCTATATTTATGGTGGTGTACCTGCTAAAAAATTGAAAAAACTAACGGCTGAAAATTTCCAACAATATGTAGGACGTATTTCTAATAATTATGTAAAGTATGCGAGTTGGTTTCAAGAGCGACAATAGACTTTTGACATACGACAATCGGAGAATAGAATGAATGATACTTAGAATATTAAATTGAATATCTAATGAACATGTACTTAATAAAGCGAAATCGAAAGTCGAAAGTCGATTGCCGATTGTCGCCACAGATGAGAATACTGCCAGTTAAATTAATCCTATTAAGTTTTATTCTATTAACTAGCTGTCAATCAGCGGAAAGTCAACAGACGACTTCGGAAGGTAAAAGCAAGTCGAATTTTAAACCTCGTCATCAATATGATTTTGAAAATAATGGTCGAGATACGACAGGGAAAAAATTTACGAAAACGTATGAATTACGACCGATAGATACACTGCCTGTGCTTTCACCATCAGAAGATTTGACGAGAGCATTGAGTTATCAATTAAAATATATTAACAGAAAAAGACAATCTAAAACTCATAGGGTAGATAAATCGCTTCGAGTTTCCAATGCTCAATTGAAAAAGACAATACAAGCGGTACAAAACTGGAAAGCTAGTCCAGGTCAGCCCTTATCTGATTTTGTAAAAGGTTATCAAATTTGTGGTGACGATAATTATGGCAATGCTCATATCACAGGATATTTTGTGCCTGTTTTAAAAGTTCGCTCCAAGCCCGATGCCGAATATAAATATCCATTATATCGCAAACCTCGCTCTGCTAGTTTATACCGAGCCTCTCGCAAGCGAATTGATACTGACGGCATTCTAAAAGGTAAAGGGCTAGAATTAGCTTGGTCATCAAGTTTGTTAGATAATTTTTTCATGCAAGTACAAGGTTCAGGGGTAGTAGAATATGAAGATGGTCGGCAGGTTTTATTGAGTTATGCGGGACAAAATGGTAAAAGATATAAAAGCATTGGTAAACGATTGGTAGATCGAAAGCAAGTAGCCCCCGATAAAATTTCATTAGATGCCATTCGAGCATGGGTGGCTCAACATCCTGATAGTTTAGAAACCTTGCTCAACTCTAATCCTTCTTATGTCTATTTTAATAAATCCAATAAATTACCAACAGGTGCAGCAAGTGTCCCTTTAACTGCCTTAACCTCTGTGGCAGTTGATAAAAGATATATGCCCTTAGGTAGTTGCTTATTGGCAGCGGTTCCAGTTTTGGATAGTGAAGGCGAATTTTTACGGCACGAATATAGAATTGTAGTTGCTCAAGATGTAGGTGGAGCCATTAAGGGTGTCGGTCGAATGGATTTTTACTGTGGCGTAGGGGAAGAAGGTCAGCGTCGAGCAAGTGCTTTGAAGCATTATGGTAAGGTTTGGTTATTGGTGGCGAAGTAAAGTATGTAATAAGTAATAGGGCATAAGTGATAGTTAAGCAGTAGTGTAATATAAATTGGATAAAAGCTACTAATACACTATCCTGATAGCTATCAGGACAGTGATAAATATTTATTATTAACTACTTACTATTTAGAATTATCAGGCAACCAATCTGGTGGTTTAATTAATACTAAAAGTTTATTAGTCCAACCTTCTACCGCTTTCATTTTTCTAACTAATCGAACTAAACCATGAAAGAAAACCTTAATTGGATTAACACTATTCAACCGTTCGGTTATGCCATAGATTACAGTCTCTTCTTCGGGTTCAAAAGTTCCAAATAGTCTATCCCAAATAATCAATATACCAGCGTAATTCTTATCCCAATATTTAGGATTAGAACCATGGTGCACTCGATGATGAGAAGGTGTATTAAAAATATATTCAATTGGTTTGGGAAGTTTTCCTATTGCTTCGGTATGTAGAATAGCTTGAAAAGTTTGTACAAATACTTCTGATAATATTACTAAAATAGGGTCATAACCAAGCATGACGATAGGTAAGGAAAACAAAATAGGAAAAATCGCATCTAAAGGGCCAAAGCGATAAGCAACAGACATATTAAAATGTTCAGAACTATGATGAACAGTATGTGTTGCCCAACCTAGACCAATACGATGCATCATGCGATGATCCCAATAATAAGCAAAATCGGCAAGTAATATACAGGTAATAATCGTTGCCCAATTTAAAGGAAGATGAGGTAGACTCATATTTTCATAAACCCAAAAATATACCTTCGTCATAAATAATATGCCCAAGACATATTCAATCAACGTGAATGCAAATACCGTAATTAGGTTAGCAATGGAGTCGTAAACAATATTTTTGGTTAATCGATTCAAATAGCGATATCGAATCAATTCAAAAATAAAAAACGGAATGATGACGTAGATTAAACTTAAATCATTAAAAATATAAAACCAATAATTTACATCTACCCAATCTAGGTGTTTTGACAAAAATTCTATCATAATTAAAATCTTTTCCAGGTTTCAGTATCACTATAACCATAGTAGTCATAGCTTAATTTAAACGTATTTTCATCTACCATATCAATTTGACAAGATACATCATATTGCTTCCCCTCATAAGTCAGCATATAAATTCCTTCTCCTTTGTATCCATCAAATTCGCTGATAATTAAAGTTTTAGTCTCTTCAGCTTTTTCAGTGTAACCGTTTTCATCTTCATACTGAAAAGTATAAGCATTATATTTTCCTTCCTCTTTTTCTAGTTTATAGACAATTGTGCCTTTAAATTCATCACTATTATAAAGCACCTTCCATTTTCCAATGATATAATCTGTACTAGAGTTATAGGTTGCCGATTTATTAAGTTGCTCTGAGTTTGTAGTCGAGTTTATTTTCTCTGAAATTGGTATGGATGTAGTATCACTATCCCAATTCTTTGGAGTAGTGATTGTTTGCTTTTCTTGGGTAGAATAAGCAAAAAGATGAGCAAAACCTGCTAAGAGAATTACGACAACAATACTTCTAAACAATAAAATTGAGTTGGACATTTGAAATATTTTTTTTGAACTTAAGATTTAAAACAAATATCCAATAGTCCAACATAAGATTCTTTGACTTAGATCAAAAAATCATTTTCTGGCTCGAATTCTACTTAATGTTTCTTGGGAAATACCCAAAAAAGAAGCAACTAACCCTAATTTTACTCGGGGTTCTATATTAGGGAAATATTTAAGTAATAATTCATATCTATCCTTAGCAGGCAGAAAAGACCAACCTTTTGAAAATTCATCAATAAATACTAACATTTCTTCAGCAAGTAATCGAGCAAAATTACCGAACTCGGTAGAATCTATAATCAACTTCTGATAATTCGTGTAGCTTATCCGATACAATACAGAATCCTCTAAACATTTAATTTCTTCATAACTTGCTTGCTGCATGTAGAAACTATGCCAAGCCGTTACAAAAGCATTCTCGGCATAAAACCAAGACGTAATTTGACGCTCTTTATGATAATAATAATTGTGTAAAACTCCCTTTTCTACAAAATATAAATACCTCGCTCTTTGGTGTTCGGATAGAATTCTCTCACCTCTTTTTACAGTTATCGGCTCAAAATTCAACTCAATCTGTTCTATTAATGTAGGATTTAAAGAAACTCGCTTAGCTATGTTTTGTAAAAGATTTTGCATGTACTTTTAGGTAATTTAGATATTGAAGTCTTGATTATAAGTAGTTAATCAAAATTATTTGACACATTTTTAACTGGCTTTTCTTAGCCAACACTTCGTTATTTTTATCATAAATAGCTATTGTTATTCGCTCAAAGAATGCCTTGTTTTGACTAAAAATTCCCTTGTAAGAAATAACGAATAATTATGCCTATCTATTTAGATTTTTAAATATACGTTTAGTCTTGTCATTCTTTTTTAAAGAATTGTAAAAGTCTTTGAATAAACAAACATATTTCTGTTCCTCTCCGTTTCTATGTTGGAAACAATATTCTCTTTTATCGGCTCGTTTTTTAGCCGTAAATTTGATGTTAATAATCAATCAATTTCAGTTTTTAAGTCGATTATCGTCCCGATAGCTATCGGGAATCAAAAAATCGTATAAAACAGCATCACAGATTATGATAAAAAATATATTCAAATACAGTTGTTTATTGGCAATAGCCATCCTATTCATTCAAGCGAATTTTCCAACAGAAGGGTATAAAATCAACTTAATTATTGAGGGTTTTCAAGGTCAATCTATGATAGTTGCTTACCACTATGGCGACAAGCAATTCATTAAAGATACGGTAAAGGTTAGTGACGATGGAAGTTTTGTTTTCACAGATGATGAACCCCTACAAGGCGGAATGTACATTGCGTTTTTTCCAGAGTTGAAAAAATCATTTGAGTTTCTTGTCAGTAAAGACCAGCAAAATTTTACGCTTAAAACCAACCTCAAAGATTTTGTAGGTCAAATGAAAGTAACAGGTTCTAAGGATAATGAATTATTTTATCAATATTTAAATTTCTTGGGCCCTAAGCGTCAAGAAATGGGAGGAATGAATCAGTTATTGGAAAAACTTAAAAAGGATAAAGAAGCAGCTGGTACTGGAAATACATCTGCGGATTTAGATAAAAAAATAGAAGAATTAACAGAACGCATGAAGGTATTGGATAAAAGCGTTCGAGATTTTCAAGATGGTCTCGCTAGAGATAATCCAAAATCATTTACAGCAGCTATAATCAATGTGAATAAAGAAGCAGAAATTCCTGAGGAAATCAGTAAGGATACTGCAAAAGCCTACTACTATTACTGGGAACACTTTTTTGATAATATTGATTTGACCGATGAGCGTTTGGTGCGTAGCCCTTTATTGCATCCTCGTGTGGAGCGATTTTTAAGTAAGAGCGTTACCATTCAACATCCTGATACAGTCATTCGTGCAGTTGATTTCATATTAAAAAAAGCAGAACCTAGCGAGGAAGTTTTTAAATTCTTACTCATACGCTTGTTAAACAAATATGCAAAATCGAAAATCGTTTGTATGGATGCCGTCTATGTACACATGGTCGATAAGTATTACGCACAAGGCAAAGCCGATTGGATTGATGATGAGCAATTGAAAAAGATTAAAGAAGATGCAGCAAAATTACGTCCTTTGTTATGTAATAAAGTAGCTCCAAATATTGCCATGCAAACTTTTGATAAACCAGCTCAACCTAAAGCGTTGCATGATATTAAGTCAAAATATACAGTGCTATTCTTTTGGGCACCTGATTGTGGACATTGTAAAAAAGCCATGCCGCAAATGGTAGATTTTTACGACACGTATAAATCAAAAGAAGTAGAAGTATTTGCCGTTTGTACGAAGTCCTATAAAAGCATGGAGGATTGTAGAAAGATGATTGAAGAAAAAGATATGGGGCGTTGGTTAAATGTAGTAGATCCTTATTATCGTTCTCGTTTCCGTCAGATTTATGATATTGTAGTTACACCAATTATCTATATTTTGGATGAAAACAAGAACATTATTGCCAAAAAGGTAGGGTCTGAGCAGTTAAGTGAGGTGATGGATCAGATTATAAGCAATGATAAGAAGAAGGAGGAAAAAGCAGTGGAAACGGGGAAATAATTGTGAATTAACTGCCAGAATAATGAGAAAAGGCTCTGATACAATATTGTATCAGAGCCTTTTGAGTCTCATACTTAATAGAATAAAGTAACCGTCACTTACCGAGGTTTTCTCCTATTTCGTGGATTATGCATCAATCGCTTTTTGAAAAGGTTAGTAAATTTCTGCTTTTGCTCTGGAGTACAAATTGCTCTCAAATCTTGATATTGTTTCACAAAAGACCCAACCATATCGCTTTGCTTTTCTCCTATTTCTTCAATGGATGTAGCCAACGTAAGTGAATCAATGTCCCCGCTAATCACCTTTTTCACCATTTGAAGCCTTAATTGTCTTTGTGATTCCCCTAGTCCTTTATGTTCCATCCGATGATTATCAATAACTGCCATAAATCTATTGGTCTGTTCTTCTGTTAAATTCAGTTCCGCTTTAAAAACATTAACTACCGTATTTATATCTGGTGGATGATGGCGTTTAGTACTCTGCCATAGGGCATAGCCTAGTCCTATATTTAATAGGACTAAGACTAGGAGTAAAATATTGGTGAATTTTTGATTGTTTATGTTGATCATGTTATTGTTTTTTAAACCTCCAAATACCAAAAGTTTCTTTACTACGATATAAGTAGAAATAGAAACACTTAAATATACCGCTCGTCTTCATTCCTTACTTTGGTATTATATTGAAATCCTTTGAGCTTTCCATTACCCAGCCATACTGCTCCGAAAGAACATCCCCTTGAGTTAAATTAAGTTGGCTCATTAATCCAATATTCAAGATCAATAAAATCACAGCTCCTGCTATTTTCAATAGAACAGGTGCTGAAAAGAGTGGAACTATTTTTTTAGTTTGATTTTCAATTTGATCGACTCGCTTCTTAATCTTATCATATAGAAAAGGATTATTTTGATAACGATCCGTTTCTAGCAGATCAAGTGTATCCAGCACTTGCTGCTCAATAGTAGGTTGATTTTTTTTCATGGTACTTTCAGTTTGATCACAGATTATCGTCTTGTCTATTTTGGTAATCAAGCATCGATAATCAATATTATATACTTTTCATTTCTAAATTACT
>CAYLSF010000324.1:0-7217 GCA_964385675.1 uncultured Saprospiraceae bacterium | reverse complement strand
CATGTAAAACAAATTTTGAAACATTTTCCAGAGTGGCAAGGATTTGAAAAATCATTTATGGAAAGTGTAAAATATGGAATGCTATTCAATATTACTGATTTTGAAACGGGAATTCGATATGATTTCATGGCATATAAAGATAGTGATTATAATTGGGCAGCATTCAACAGAAGAGAGAAAGTTTCATTTTTTGACAAACAATGCTATATCTGTTCAATTGAGGATTTGATAATTTCAAAACTTCAATGGTACAACATTACACCAAGCGAAAAGCAAATGGAAGATTTGAAGTTTTTACTCTTGGATAAAGAATTGAATATGCAGTATATCAAAGTTTGGATAATGAAGTTAAACTTGAAAACATATGGACTTTTGGAATAATAAAGTGGGAGTAAGTAAAGAAGCTGCGGAAATGCAAATATCAATAATAAAGACATTTTCATCTGAGAAACGAATGAAAATAGCCCTTGATTTTGCTAATCTCAGTGTAGGGCAAACACGAGAGTGGATAAAAAATTCCAATCCAAATTTTTCTGAATTAGAAATAACACTTGAATTTGTCAAGCTGATGTACTATCAAACAGGCAAAATGACGGAAGAGAGATGGAATTTCTATGAAAAGCGAATGAAAGAACTTATTAAAAAGGATTGGTCTAAAAGGTTTAGAAAAATGATGAAGGAAAACAATTGGAATTATGAAGATGTAGCTAAACTTGGAAATTTCAAAAGTGGAAAGGTTATAGAAGCAACAGTCAGTCGGGGTTTGCCATCATTTGCTAAATTAGCAGTTGTAATTTATGAAAGAACAAAAATATGAAATAAAGCTGCACCCAACAATAGCAGTTACCTTGTTATAACCAAATAAAAATCCAAGATTTTTTCGATACAGGCTGATTTTTTTGAAGCCGAGCTAAAATTTGTCATTTTGGCTAATTTTTTAGTCTTTAACCATACTTTTTCCATTGGTTGAAGCCTACTTTTTTGTGAAGCTGTGATCTTAAAATTTCCAACTGCATTCGTTATCATTTTTTACCTTCCCGATAGTTATCGGAATTATCAGTATAATGCGATACGCCTAACTTCCGATTGATATTTCCGATTGATACTTATCCTCGACTGTTTTACAAACGGAGCAATGCCGACTTGATAGGCTTTTTTGAATTAATGAAGTGCTTAAAGTTGTCTATTATCACATTATAGATTAGATTGTGCGAACACAAGGCGTCTAAGCATCTTTCATAAATTCTCTACCTCGCAACTCACTTTTATTTTTTGACTTTTGTATCTTTATATGGAATAACTGCTGTAGTAGAAGCGATTTTTAATTAAACTTAATTTCGGATGTAAAACTAAGGAGTCATTGCTGTATTAGCCGTTGGTCGTAAGCATAAAAAACAATACTTATGAAATCCAAAATCAAGTCACTCGAACCAAATCAATTTCTTGAATCATTCATGAGTTTTGGTGCTAAGAGAAATGAAATATTTAAAAAAGATTTCGAACTCTTCTACATTGCTAAGTTGCCAGAGGTTAACGAAATTTCTAAGCTCCCTGTACCTCCTGTAAAAGCAAGAACACATACTTTATTTTTTCCAACGAGTGGTCTCATCTCTATAAAAATTGGTAGTTCCACTATAAAAATCAGCCAAAATGAATGTTTAATTATTCCCGCTGGGCAAGTGTTTAGTTATAGCGATGAGGATCTCAAAAAGAGTGAACCAGGGGAAGGTTTTATGTGTGGTTTCAATGATGATTTTTTGATTGGAAAAATCGGAAATCAAGAGTTATTAAAAACATTTGAATTTCTAAATATTTGGGGAAATCCAGTTATTAAACCAAAGGGAAAACTAATTATATACCTCACACAATCTTTGAATAGAATATTTGATGAATATTCAGAAAACGGGTTACAAAATAAAATAACTATTCAAGCACATCTCATCGCTCTACTCTGCGACCTTAATAAAAACTATTTATCACTTTCAAACCATAAAAATAAAACTGCAGTTGAGCTAACGAACCGATTCAAAGAGTTGCTTCATAAAAATATTAAGACTATACATAAGGTCTCAGATTTTGCCACTATGCTCAATATAAGTCCTAACCATTTAAATAAAACAATTAAACTGATTACCGAAAAATCCCCTTCTATCTGGATTCGAGAAACGCTGATTAATGAATCGAAGGTTTTACTTTGTCAATCCGATTTATCTATCCAAGAAATAGCAGCAGAGTTGGGAATTGAAGACCAATCCTATTTTACTCGATTATTTAAAAAACAAGAAGGCCTTACACCTGCTAATTACAGGAAAAGGATTGATTTGTCCTAATATCAATTTGTTTTGTCCTAACGCTTCCACCTCCTCTTCTATCATCTTTGTACAAATATTTTAAGCCATGATTCTTGTATTTAAAACTTCTGTGAAAACAGATGAGGACATCACTAAATTGAAACCTAAGCTTGATGGGTTATCCAATATAATTACTTGGAACTTCGACTTAGAAGATTGCGATAATATTTTGAGAATTGATACATCAGAAATATCTCCAAAAGATATTATCAACCTATTAAAAGAGGCAAATTTTGAATGTCAAGAATTGGAATGAATATTACTAACATCGTACTGCTATCATCAACTAAAAAGAAAAATAAGTAAATGAATAAAGAACAAATTCTAAGAGACTTCATGGAAAAGGTTTGGAATCAACAAAGAAAAGATTTAGTACATAATTTTGTTGCCGAGAGCTATCACATCCATTTAGATACAGGTGATTATTGGGAAGGAAAAACCTTGACTCACGAAATATTTAAGAAAAGATTAGATTTTTCGTTTCGTGCTTTTCCAGATATTCACTTTGAAATCACATCAGCTATCGAAGAAGAAGAGCACGTTGCTATAAACTGGATTTTAACTGGAACTAATCTTGGTAAGATTGGAGATTTTCCTCCGACAATGAAGAAAATCAAAACGAATGGAATAACAATCTACCATTTTAATGGCAACCTTATTTCAGGTCATACCCAAGTTTTTGATAGAAATAGGGTATCTAAACAACTTCATAAAAAATAAATCACAAATGTTATTATTTTTAAATCTTTTTAAACCATCAAAAAAGTACCAAGGAGTAATACGTATAAAAATATACGTTTTAAAGCTTTTTTTTACCTTGATGTTCTTCATGGCGGGAAAGGATGCTTGGACTACAATCTTACAACATGAAGGAGTCTGGCAACCCGAAGTTGCAGTCGCTTGGTGTGCTATTGCAGCATATACTACACTATCGGGAATTGGTATTTTCCATACGCTAAGAATGTTACCAATTATGTTATTCATGTTCTTTTATAAAGGACTATGGCTCATAATTGTTGCATTTCCCCTTTGGTCTAGCAATCAATTAGCTGGAAGTATTTATGAGGAATGGACTTTTACCTTCATGATTTTAATTATTCCATTTTTATTTACGCCTTGGGGATATGTTTTCAATTATTTTATACTTGGACGTAATAATGTGAATTCTGTTGAAACCAAATAGAGTATATCTAAATTTTCCTGATGGGAATTTTAGATACAAAAAATCAATTTTCATTAAAAGAAATATTTTTTATGACAAAAATGAAAGCAGTTATCTGCACAAAATATGGTAATCCAGATGTGTTAGAAATAAGTGAGATAGATAAACCTGTTCCCAAAGATGGAGAAGTATTAGTTAAAATCAATGCCACAGCTGCCACGGCAAGTGATTGTGTCATTCGTGGATTAAATGTCCCAGTAGGACACTCATTTCCAATAAAACAATTAATGAGGTTTGGAATGCGAATGTTCATTGGATTTAGAAAACCAAGAAATCCTATCCTTGGATTGGTATTTTCTGGAGTAGTAGAGGCAACAGGTAAAAATGTGGAAACCTTCAAAGAAGGTGATGAAGTATTTGGATTTACTGGATTAAGTCGAGGGGCATATGCCGAATATAAATGTATATCTAACAAAGAAATTAAGGCGGGAGAAATAACTATTAAACCCAAGAATGCAACTCATGAAGAAGCCGTAGCAATAGTATATGGAGGAGTCTTAGCTACTCATTTCCTGAAAGATGCAAACATCAAAAAAGGACAAAAAGTACTCATTTATGGGGCTTCAGGTGCGATAGGAACTATTGCCCTCCAACTAGCTAAACACTTAGAGGCTGAAGTCACAGCCGTTTGTAGTGCTAAAAATTTTGAATTGGTAGCTTCACTTGGTGCAGATAAAATGCTTGATTACACAAAAGAAGATGCTATTGGTAAATTAGAGCTGTATGATTTTATACTTGATGCAGTTGGAAAAAATAAAACTTCTGACTTTAAACTTGCTTCTAGAAAATCATTGACACAAAAGGGGAGTTATGTATCAGTCGATGACGGACTATTAAAAATCCAACCTGGATATTTACCTAAATTGCGGAAACTTTTTGAAGCGAAAAAAATCCATGCAGTTATTGATAAAACATATTCATTAGAAAATATCGTTGAAGCCCATAAGTATGTAGAACAAGGGCATAAAAAAGGGAATGTTGTAATTACAATAGTGAAAGAAGAATGAAAGTATATAAGAATATGGTAAATGAAGGGTTGAGGTCAAAATTCAACCTTTTAAAGATTACTCCATTTTTATTGAGAAGAAAATGGGGGATTAACCTGCTTAATTTTTTCTTGAAATTTATAAGAGGAAAAAATATTGGAGATTTACACAATGAAGAACGTGTTATTACGAGCAAGGACGGCATACATAAAATAAGAGTGCGTTTATATAGACCACTGAATGCAGAAGGCAAACTACCTGTCTTATTTTATTTTCATGGTGGTGGAATGGCTATTGGAAATCCTGAAATGGCAACAGTTTTTATCAAGAAATTCATCCAGACGCGTCCATGCTGTATCATCGCTCCAGATTATCGAAAATCACTTTCCGCCCCATTTCCAGCAGCCTTTAATGATTGCTATAACACCATAATTTGGGCAAAAACGAATGCGGATAATTTAAATATAGAGGACTCAAAATTTATGGTTGCGGGACATAGTGCAGGAGGTGGACTTGCTGTTGCTATTGCCTTAAAAGCAAGGGATACTAACGATTTTAGCATCGCTTTTCAAATGCCGATGTATCCTATGTTGGATGACCGTCAAAATACTAAGTCTGCCAAATATATGGATGTCCCCGCTTTTGATGCTAAGGCACTATCTAACTGTTGGAATTATTACTTAAAAGGACTTATAGATGAAAATGAAGTCATTCCAATTTATGCGGCACCAGGAAGAAATAATGATTACCAAAATCTGCCTCCAACAATCACTTTTATAGGAGAATATGACCCATTGCGAGACCAAACTATTATTTTTGTTGAGGCTTTAAAAAAAGCAGGAATACCGCTGATTTTCAAGTATTACAAAGGATGCTTCCATGGTTTTGAAGACGTTGTCCCTAATGCTGATATTTCAAAAGATGCCATTCATTTTACTTTTCAATCTTTTGCAGTATTTTATGACCGCTTTGTGCTTGAAATGAATTAATAAAAATAATCCAGTACAAATAATGGCTAAAAGGTTCATAGTGAGCAAAAGCTGACTACACTGTTCAACGGCATTACTACTGCCTTGAAAGCTGCCGCATAAGCGTTTGGTGGAAAATTATTATATAGTTACTTGATAACAAGTTATCATTAGAAAACTCCATCTTTTATTAAATTGTAGTTTATTGATTCGATTTAAATCATTGTTTATCAATCTATTAAGTCAAAAAGTGTTTGCAAAAGGTATCAAAATTAAGCATTGTTTTTTACTAGGTTTTAAGTTTAAAAAATGGCTGTAATTTTCACCTTCAAAATAATCACTTTTTATATATTTAAATAATCATTGTTTGACTTGTTTTCTAGTATACCTTTTGTAAAAGCAAAGACATATAAACCATTGACTAATAACCAATCCCGAAAGCTTTCGGGATTGGTAACTAATAACTACAAATTAAATCTGTATAGTTATAGTGAGGATAATGTATCTCTTGATAATACTTCATGTTTTTAGCGTAATGTTAAATAATCAACAGGTTTAAACCATGACCATAAATTTTTTAGTTATAGCTACTTTGAACCATTCTATTTAGCATTTTGAGAAAATAATAGTATGGTTTTAAGCATAGGAAATATTATCTTAGTTTTTAAATTAAAAAAGTAACACATTATAATTATGAAAAAGCGAACAGGACATCGCCCTTTTTATTATATTTTGATTTTATATGTAGTAGTCGCTTATGGCTGGTGGTCATACCTTTTGTATAGTAAAAATGAAGATGTGAGAGAGGCAAAGGTAGAGTTGATCATGACGGAAATGAAATACAATGACGGTATGTCAGAAGATGCTATTCTAAAATCAATGGCTTACGAAGATATGCACGCTTATTATGATCGTCAGAAATGGATGATTATTGGAGAAGGGATTGTCTTTTTTATTTTATTGTTGTTAGGGATGTGGTTATTAAATAGAGGATTTAGAAAAGAAGTGGCTTTAGCTCGTCAACAACGTAATTTTCTCCTCTCCATCACTCATGAATTAAAATCGCCTATTGCGTCAATTCGGTTAGCATTTGATACTTTTTTAAAACGGAAAGACTTGCTGAAACCTGAGCAAATTGGACGATTAAGTCAAAATGCAATTAAAGAAACGGAGCGTCTGCATACACTGGTTAACAACATTTTATTAGCCGCAAGAATTGAAAGTTCTCTTCAATTATCAAAAGGTGAAGTCCAAATGAATGATTTAGTTTCTAACATTATCAATGGATTAAGAGAGAAATATCCAAATACGAGATTTGCGTATGAAGATCAATTAGATACACCTGTTATACAAGCAGATAAAATGGCAATTACCTCTGTTATCTTAAATCTTTTAGAAAATGCAGTAAAATATTGTCCAAAAGGAACAGAAATAAAAGTACAGTTAAAGAAGATTTTAGACGATTTGGTCTTTGAAGTGATTGATCAAGGGGAAGGTATTCCTGACGAAGAAAAAGAACGCATTTTTGATAAGTTTTATCGTATAGGAAATGAAGATACCCGTAAAACCAAAGGAACGGGATTAGGGCTTTATATCGTCAAAAACATCATTTTGCAGCACAAGGGTAAAATACAAGTGAAAGATAATCAGCCTAGAGGAGCAATATTTGAAGTCAGTTTGCCGATAAATT
>CAYLSF010000323.1:0-7225 GCA_964385675.1 uncultured Saprospiraceae bacterium | reverse complement strand
ATCTTTATAATTTTTTAAAATCTCATATAAAAGTTCTACACCTTTCTCCTTTTTGGCTTCTTCTAATTTTTGAGAAATTTCTAATTTTAGATTTACTAAGAAGTCAATAGCTTCCTCTCTAATAGCTTCATCAATGCTATTGTCTTTAGTGAAATCATGTAGTTTTTGAATAGATTTTTCAGCTTTGAGGTCTTCTAACTGTTTTTCTTGATTTTGCTTATTCTGTAAACCTTCTAACTCTTCTATTTTTCGCCTGACATAATAGCTAAATTCTCCATTAGTTCCATGTAAAGCATTATATTCATTAAATGTTTTTAGGCTATTAACTTTATCATTTTCATATTCATCATTAGCTTTTATATAAAGCTCAATATCTTCAATTTTATCATTTGCTTTTTTCACAAATTTTCCAACAGAATAATCCTTTAGAAACGCTTTATACATTGCCAACTTTCTATTAGGTTTGAATAAAGCATTAGCTTCACTTACACATTTATCCCAATCTTCTTTCTGTTTCTGTAATCTCGTTAATTCTTTGTAATCTCTTTCTATCTGTTCTTTATATTCACTCTGGTTAAAATCGCTTAGAAACTTTTTAGATAGTTTAATTTTTTCATCTAAATCCTCTTGCCTTTGTATTTTTGTGAAAAGTCTTTGTGCATTTTCTCTAAATGTTAGTGATTTATACTCTTTATCAAAATTATCTAATGTACTTTTAGCTAATTGGTAATGTTTCGCTTTAGGATTGATATTTTTTATAACTTCCGCTAAATTCCCAATTGTAGTACTTAGTAATTCAAGCCATTCTTTTCGCTCTTTGTGTAATTCGTCGAGTTTTATCTTGGCTTTTTCAACATTTTTAGTATCATTAGGAAAACGATTTTTGGCTTCCGTTAAACTTTCAATAGTATTTGTTTCAAAGGCTTTAATCCATACTTTCTCTCTGTTCACTTTTAGTTGAAAGCTAAATTCTCCGCCTTCATCACTTCCTGTGTAATGAATAACTCCATGTTCGGGAGTTTGCTCTCTATAATTATCTGCTACTCTTTCTGTTACATTAACAGCTAACTTCTTTATACCAACATTATCTTCATTATTTTCTTGTAGAAACCTGACAATATATTCTGTAAATGGACTTAAATTAGTTCCATCTGAAACCTTCTCGTCTGCTTGTCCTGCTGCAAAAGCGTATCTTGATTTTCGTAAAAATTGAGTATCAAGATAAGAATTAGTAGTATTCCTCGTTTTCGGAAAAAAGCTTCCTGCATAACAACAATTGAGTAATAAAAGAATATGTCTTGGTTTATTAATTTCTTTGATAGCTTCTGTAAGTTGAGAATATGAAATAGATGTACTTATTAGTTTTCCTTCTTCATAATCGTAAGGTATCAAATACCCTTTATCTTTTTGTTCATCTTTGGTAGCATGTCCTGCATAAAAGATAATTAAGCTATCTTTTTCTGATAATTTATGAGAATATTCACTTAATGTTTCTAAGATATTTACTCTTGTAGCCTTTTCATCAACCAAATTATCATTTACATTTTTCCTCTCAAATCGGTATTTTGAGGTTAAAATATCAATTAACGCTTTTGCATCATTCTGTGAATTGCGTAGTTCTTCTTGTTTGTTATTTAGATATTTGTCAATAGCTATTGTTAAGATATAATTTATACCTTCACGTGCTTCTACTCGTGGCGTAATTAAGTTCATTTTAGGTACTTTAGTTAGACGAAGGAATTTAATCTATCTTCAACAGGAATATTTTTAGTCGTGAAAACAATACGATACTTTGGATTAAACTCATAGTTTGAATCATCTATTAGGTTAGTTTTTAAAACTTTTTCTTGTAATCCTAAAAATCGTTTTTTGTCTTGAGGATGAATTTCAAGCCATTCCTTATCTATTATTTTTTCATTTACAATATCAGTTATCGTATATCCTTTTATTCTATCTAAGGCTTTTTGGTGCTTCTTATATTTGACTTCTCCAAAAACTTTCAATATCAACTTATCATTAAAGTAGTTAGTTTTATATAAATCAGCTAGTTTAACCAAAGGAGCAGCAGGAGTATGAATATCCGAAAAAGACATTTTCTTTAGCCTTTGATTTGACTGTAAAAAATTGTCTAATAAGTAGAACGCACTTATCATAGTACATCCAAATAATTCTTTTTCATACTTTGAGTATTCTTTTAAATCTTTTGGATTGAAAGTTTTGGGCGTGTAGTTGTATAAAAAATACAGTGGAAACCCTTTGACTTCCTTAGCATAATCTATCAAATATAAAATTTGTTCACGCTTTTTTGCTCCGACAGGGTGTTGAATTGCAGTATATTTTTCATTTTTATATAATTTCTTAGCTTGACAAGGAAAAAGAACATAATGATAATTATCAATGGGTAGAAATATTTCAAAATCATTGCCGTTTGCTGTTTCATCTTTAGCATGAAAAAATCGAATAGGTAAGTTATATTTTAGAATATCATCAATGATTGTCTCAACAAAAAGCTCATTAATACAAGTTTCTCCAAAGCTTAATATTGCAGGATACTTTCTATATTTTGTCAGTTTTTCCCAAGTTAAAGCAGAGAAGTAAGCTAACCAATCTTTTAACTGGCGAGACTTTTGGAAATTAATAAGATATTTTTGAGATTTCCTCATTGCATTTTTTATTCTAACAATCTTTTAAGCAAGATAGGAAATTAAAAGAAGAGTTCAAAAGAGGAGACTATTTTAAGATTTCTTAAGACTACAAAAACACCAGTTGCCAAGCCAAAAAACTTGACAACTGACACCATAAAAACTATTCCTCAACCATCACAATCGTCTGAATCGCCTGACCATCAATCACAATATCATTAGCCTGACCGCCTAAGGTCAACGTTAAAGCCTTTGGATTTTCAGTCGGATTAAAAACCACAATGGCAATAGAACCGTCTGGATTTTTAGCCGCAGTGACTTGTAAGTCATTATCTTCTTGAGTGACGCCAATTCTAACTGCACCTGGTCTGATGAATTTACTAAAGTGCGATAAGGTATAATAAATCGGTGTAAAATAAACCTCATCTTTGGCAGGGTCAACGATAACAGGGGCAACACACCAGTTTTTAAACCAGTTTGGGCCGCCTTGTGTATCTAGCACCATATTCCAATCTACCCAACCATCTACGTAGTTATTTAAACAGCCGATAATATCTCTAGCATAACGATAGACAGGAACATATTTTGGATGCAAGTGCTTATTCTTTTCAGTTGCCCAATCCCAACCCCAATCGGTTGCTTCTTTTGACCAATACCATTGGTCATCTTGCCATTTAGGGACTTCTGAATCTACACAAGCTTCTGTTTGAATGAGGTGTTTGTTAGGTGCTTTTTTGTGGGCATATTGTAAAGAATCAGGAAATACCTCATACGTACTTCTATACCAATGAATCGCTGTACCGTTAAAGTATTTAGCTGCTACTTCATCATTGTACATATCATCCACCCAATCTTTCAGATGGTCACGGTTTTGGTCGTAACCCAATACTTTTATATCGCCTTTGCCATCTGCTTCTAATTTTGGGCCTAAATGATTTTTGACAAATTCCGTCATTTCACTTGCAGTATAGTGCATACTTTCCCAGTTGTTACCATTGCCTAATGGTTCATTTTCTACGGTAATTCCCCAAA
This sequence comes from uncultured Saprospiraceae bacterium, assembly GCA_964385675.1. Taxonomy (GTDB): domain Bacteria; phylum Bacteroidota; class Bacteroidia; order Chitinophagales; family Saprospiraceae; genus CAYLSF01. Next base: position 3,551 of record CAYLSF010000323.1, on the reverse strand, counting down.
TTTTAATGCCCTCTGCGTTGTAAGCATCTAGGTATTTAGAAAAGAACAATGCCCAAGTATCGTAGTATTCAGGTAATAGTTTTCCGCCAACCCAGTTTTTATTATCTTTCATCCACGGCGGTGCTGTCCATGGCGAGGAGATAATTTTAAAGCCATCTTTAGAAATCGCCATGGCCTCTTTTATCATCGGGATAATATCCGCCGTATCTTCTGCAATAGAGAAATTGGATAACGTTTTATCTTCTTCTGGTGCATAAGAATAATTGGATAAAGAAAAATCGCAAGAGTTAATATGCGTTCTCGTCAACGAATATTTTGCCCCACTTTCGCCAAAATAGGCTTCTAATACTTTTTTTCGATTGTCTGCACTTAATTGATTCAATAGATATGCTGAAGATTCCGTAAATGAACCGCCAAATCCCGTAATCGTTTGAAATGTTTCATCTGGATTGATGGTGATAGCTGTGGTTTTATGGACTTCTGGAAAGTTTGATATTTTGGTTAACTGATTTCCTTTGGCAGAAGTTTCATAGACTTCTATGTTCATTGGTTTTTCTTCGTTGCAGGAAGTCATTAGGATTAATATTGGTAACAGATAAACTATGCTTTTTCTCATTATTTGGTATTTTCCATTATAGTTAAAACTTAGATGTCTGGCATTTTTGAAATGCCAGACATCTGATATGACTCAAAAAACTAATGCTCCGCAGCCGCTTTAGCCTTCATTGGTGGCATTTGGATAGATTCTAGTAATTTTGCTTTGTCGCCATCGTAGGTCTTTCCAATAGCTTTTCCATTTCTACCTAAGCCTTCAAAAGTACCCTTATCCACTAAATCCCAAAGTGCGTATTTAGCATCGCCTTCAAGCGTAAAGAGTCCAAAGTGATTTTCTGACCCTAATGGATTTTTTTCATCTTTCCAGATTTCATTAAACGCTTCAAAATAGAAACAAGCCATGCCTTCTTCGTTTGTCCAATCTCTCATTAGGCGATAATACACGGCTTCTTTGTATTCGTCGGTGGCTTTAGTTCCATTATCACCATAGAAACCATCAGAAAAAGTAGCCCAACCCGTTTCTCCAATATGAATTGGCTTATCCACGCCAATGCTATCCATATAGGCTTTGGTACTGGCGACTTGTGCTTTCGCATAATCTATTGCACGAATCATGGCTTTTTCAATTTGCTCCTCTTGACTAAGTTCTTCCTCTCCTTCAAATATGCCCCAAAAATGTGGGAAATAATGCGTTTCATGCATTGGGTAAGTGTGAAGCGATACAAAGTCCACCGCTTTCAATAAGTCCTCTAGACTTTTTTTGTGGTATTCCGCTGCTGCACCGCCCCAAGACGCATAATTATCAGAACTGGTAATCCACATATCAGCGGGTAATCCACCATTCTTTTTTAAATCTTGTAGGTGATTCACCCATTTTAAAATCACATCTGCTTGTACGTGATAAGATGCTGCCCACTTCACCATTGCCTCATTACCTACTGCAATCATTTTGACCACTTCTGGATATTTATTCGCTAATCGAACGGTTTTTTCCATTTCCTTAGCATTTTTTACAGAATCTCCTGCATAGTGATTTGGTTCGGGTGTCCATGCTTTTTCACAATCAATCCATGCCCCTAACATCACATACATTTCAAAATTCTCATCTTCTTTATTTAACTGTGCAATGGCTTCCAGTAGATTAGCAGCATGCGGTAAATGTACATTATACGTCCGAACGATATGAACTCCCATCGCATTTAAGATTTTCATATCTTCTTTTAGCTGCTCAATCGTTGGTTGTTCTTCTCTTGATTTTAAGCGATACCCACCATACGACATCGCTAAATAATCGGGATTTCCTAGAATGTCTTTTGCTGTTTTCGCTTTTGACTCTGTTGGCATATCAGCATCATTTTTTGATGTTTGACCACAGGATAATATTAGTGTTAATGTGATCACCAATAATCCTATTTTCACTAAAACTTGTTTCATGTTCATCATAATTTGAAATTTTATTTTGCCCTAAAAAATATAGTCACGAATGCACGAATTACAATTTGTACATTCGTGACAAATTCAACGATTATCTCAACATTGACGCTTTTAAATTCACTACAATTTTGTCAATTACGTCAGTTCTACCAAATACTTTTTCACTCATAGCTTCATCAAGACTTAGTGCATTGATGGTAGTTGTGTCATCATTTTCATGAACCACTATACCATTGTCATCTGCAATTTGATATATAATGGGTACTTGACAATAGGTAAAGCTTAATGAACCCACACCTAATTCCAATTGCTTTAAATTGCCATTAACATCCACATAATCAAAGGTCTTAGCTTCTGTTAAAAATTCTGATTGTCTCAATAAGGTAGGATGGAAATACAATTGACCATTTTTAACATAAACGCCCAATTCTCCGAAGCGGCATAAAATATCCTCTTTGACTTGCCCCGTCATACCAGGCTGTTGTGCCCCTCTTCTGTAAGGTGTATGAGAGTAAGCATCGGTAGGGAAAGCACCATAAAGGTCTGGTGATTTATGTACCCCAATTCCTGCATTGATTTCATAATAATGGTCTAACAAACGACCAATTGTTGCAGCATCATCGTTGGAACGAATAGCTGCTAAACAACATTCTTGCACCGCTAGCAAATGTTTAGAAACCATGTGCCAATAAGTAGAACCTAAGCCCTCAAAACCAAAGAAAGTACCTGAACGACCTGTAAAGGCTTTGTGATTAAAGACTTCCTCAAAGATTTGAAGAATCAAATCACCATCTTTTTTAGCCAAGTCTGCTAAATCAGACGTCGCTAAATTGGCTAAAGCGTTTTTAACATCTTCGTTATTTCTAAAGTTACCATTGAAGTGATAGTGTCCCTTTACATCTTTTTCAATCAATGAGGTATCACTGCTTTCTACCAATTGTTGTAATAATTCAGACTTAGCAACGGAAGCTGCTGAAATTCTATTTTTGGCAATAAAACCAGGTAAGTCTTTATTTGGATATAATAAGTAAGTGTATTGATCCGCTCTAAACAATTTACTCGCTTTCATACCATCTAACACGTCCAATACTTCTGAAGCTGATAAATACCCCGAACTCAATACTGCTACTTGCCCTTCTAACATTTCACTCAAGTAAGAAATAGAGACTTCGGTATCACTTTCTACCGTCATTAAGTTATAGGCATGGTATAAGTTATCTGTTCGCTTATTCGCTTCAATAGAATGTTCTAAATGACGTAAACTTATTGCTGCAAAGTGTTTTAAATCCGCTAAACCAATGGACGCTTTTTTACCTGAAAAACCATTATTATAAATGGTATTACGATAAGTTGCTCCTGCTTGTCCTAACGCATCTAATACCGTTTTTCTATCTGTATCATTAATAGCAGATTTTAATAAATCTTGGTGTGTATCAAATGTCGAAACAATTGCTTTAAAAAAGTCCACCAATTCTGTAGATACTTCAATGTTTTCAACTTCTGCGGCATCAAATACGCCTTCAAAGAAATGTAAAAAGCGTCTCAAATAATATAGCGTTACC
>CAYLSF010000322.1:0-7230 GCA_964385675.1 uncultured Saprospiraceae bacterium | reverse complement strand
GATGGAACACCAGTAAGTTTTACAAATACATCTTGTCCTGATGTGCCAGCAGATATGAGTTTTTTTTGGGACTTTGGAGATAATAGTACTACAACTGATACCAGCTCTGAGGAAAATCCATCGTTTCTTTATGATAATCCAGGGACATATACGGTGACTTTAACTGTAACTAATGATGCCGCAGCTTGTACTTTATCAGATACTTATACAAGGCAGATTACTGTCTTGCCAGCTCCTGAACCACAATACACATTATCTGCTACTTCGCTCAATACCACAAACGATACTATGTGTGCAGGAGATGTCTTAACAATAGCTAGTAGTCATTCGTCGGACTCTATTCATATTGATGTTTTTCCTACATCAGGAGTTTCGATCATGCCAAATGATTATACGTTTCCCACAAACATTGATTTTAGTAATCCTGGAGATTATTCCGTTACGATTACTTACTATCAATGTAACGGCACAAATCCCTGCCATCCGCAAAATATAATATGTTCAAAAGATACTACTTTTTCTATTCATGTACTACCGTCAAGCGGTGCGACCTTAGATGTTGATCCTTGTATCAATACATTTACTGTTGATTTTAATAATTATTTTGGGACAACAGGTTCGGGAACTCCGCCTTCGGGTGTCGTGTGGAATTTTTTAGATATAAATGAAAACACAACACATCCAAGTCAAAATGGTATCAATCCAACACCAATTGATTACACTTCTGAGGGTTTTGGCACATACATCGTAGAGGTCATATATCCAGATCCTTGTAATAATCAGACATTGCGAGATACTTTTACGATTGGTGAAGTGGCAACTTTCAATTCGATTGCTGATTATTGTGTAGGAACTAATATTCAAATAAATTTAGACGATTTAATTGTAACACCTGCTAATGGTGATTTTACTTGGTCAGGAAATGGTGTTTATTTAGGTAACAATGGTGATGACTCGTTAGATATTTCTATTTTATCTATTGGAAATAATCAAACAGTCACTTACATTGATCCATCAGGTTGCAATCCGATGGATGATTTAACTTTTAATATTCTAGACGGTGCAACGATTAGTCTAAATTCATTTCCAAGTTGTTTTACGGATACTGTTTTCAATGTTAATGCTTACATTAATCCTCCAACTGGAACTTTTGATACCGTTTATTGGGAAGTATATGATTTACCAAATATTACAACGCCTGCTGTAACCTATGATACATTATATCCAGGAAATATTCCTGTACAACTAGACTCAACTTTAATAAAAGTAACCTTAGTATCTCAATGTGGAACAAGTACCGATAGTGGTTATATTTATGTTCCAGATGTTTTAGTATTAGATACACTGACAAGCCAATGTAGTAATATTGATACATGTATCAATCTGAATGATCTAATTCTAAGTCCAACAGGTTTATGCTTGACATGGAGTGGGAATGGCGTAAGTGGTAATTGTTTTAATCCTTCAAATGCAAATATTGGTTTTAATACTATTTCTTATATTGGTTGTACAGATGCTTGTTATTCGGGTTCGTTTGTAGTCGAAGTAACTGATGGAAGCTCTAACTTACAAGATGACCAAATTTGTATCAGTAGCCCATTGATTGCTTTAGATCATGAATTACAAAACGGAGTTTGGTCGAGTAATGGTCTTGGTGTAGTGAATGATACTTTATTTCCCAATATTATGGGTGCTGGTATTTTTGAAGTGTATTACCAATCAGATACGGGTAGCTTATGTTTCGTGCAGGATACATTTCTAATCACAATTGACTCAGCGGTTACAGCTCTAGTACATGTCAATTCGCCCAATTGTGTTGATAGCATTTTTACATTTACCAATACATCCATTCATAATGTAGTTCAATGGTCAAACGGTGCTACAACAAACACTACAACAAAAACTTATCCTATTGCAGGAACTTATACCGAATGGCTCGTAGTTGGTAATACAACGTGCAATGATACCATATTTTTTGATGTAGTTGTAGAACCATTGATTGTAGGCGCTATTTCGATAGATAGTTTAGAAGTAGGTTGCTTTGGTGCAGCAGTAGATTTAAGTGTTGCCAATCCAAATCCTTCTTATTCCTATTTTTGGGAAGTTGATGGCGATACTTCAACCGCAGAAAACCCAAGTTTTTTCATTGATGGAAATATTATTGATACCTTAATTCATATTAATTTGACCATCACAAATACTTGTGGCACATTGATCTTGCAGGATACCGTTTTAGTTCCAGCTATTTTTAATGCAGGATTTGGAGCATTGCAAACGGATACAGTTTGTCATGGCGAATTGGTCACAATAGCCAATATTTCGACAGGTTTTATTGACAGTTTCACTATTCATTACGGTAATGGAATAACCTCAACGGACACCATACTGGAACAGGTGTATTACAATAATGATGACACTATTATTTGTTATCAATTGATGATGGTGATTTATAGTGATGTTTGTGGCACAGATACCGCTTATCAAAATATTTGTGTTTTACCGATACAGGTAGAAGCAGGTGCTTGGATTGATGGTTTTACAGGTTGTGAACCATTAACACGACAGTTTATTTGTTACAGTACACCAGGCTCTGTTTCGACTTTTTACTTTGGAAATGGTTCGAGTGCAACTGGGTTTCGATCAGGTGACACTTTGAATTATACCTATCAAAATGCAGGAATTTATTACCCTTATGTAGTAGCGGTAGGCTGTGGCATTGACACTTTTTCATTTGATTCTGTCACAGTTTATGAATTACCCGATTTAGGATTTGCACATCCATTAGAAGCCTGTGCTGATGAAGCGGTTACTTTCACCGATACTTCTACTTTAGTTTCTAATCTAAAATGGTACGTTGACGACTCTTTGGTTCAAATGATAGATAATCTAATTTATACTTTTGAAAATCCAGGGACTTATACCATTTGCATGGAAGGAACAGGTGTTTTAACACAATGTGTAGATACAGTTTGCAGTCAAATAACGATTTTGCCTAAACCTATTGCAGTTTTCGCTGCTTCTGATACAACAGGTTGTGAAGACCTAACTGTCCAATTTACAGACGCTTCTATTGGCAATATTACAGGTTATTATTATGAATTTGGAGACACCTACAACAATACTTCTGCCCTAACTTCACCAGTACATACCTATCTAAATGCTGGAACTTACACTATAAAACATGTGGTAGTTGATGCGAATACCTGTATCAGTGATACGGCTTTTAATGATATTGTGGTCTATCCAATTCCAACTAGTGATTTTACTTTTACGATAATGGATTCGTGTACCATTCCAACTGATGTACAGTTTACAAATCTATCTCAGGGTGCAGCAGGCTATGAATGGACAGTTGATAATTCAGGTAATACTTTAACTGTGAACAGTCCAATGGTAAACTATACTAGTGCGGACATTTATAATATTCATTTAACCGCTATTAGTATTTATGGTTGTCGGGATAGTTCACAACAAAGTTTTGAGTTATTTGCGCCGCCTGTTGCTGCTTGGACAATTGACCAATCCAATCATTGTCAGCCATCAACCGTGAATTTCACAAACAGTTCTATAGGGAATGGGATAATGCATTATTACAATTTTGGAGATAATAATTCATCAAATCTATCAGCTCCAACTCATACATTTAATAATATTGGGCCTTATACTACCACTTATTTTGTTATTGACTCTGCGGGTTGCTCAAGTGATACATTAAGTCAGATTTTGGAAGTTCATCCCGTTCCAATTAGTGATTTTATTTTTACAATATTAGACTCGTGCGAGATACCATCGGATGTGCAATTTACAAACTTATCGCAAGGTGCAACTAATCATATTTGGCGATTTGGTAATAGCGACTCTAGTATTTCCATTCATCCTATCGAAACTTATACACAAGCAGGTATTTATACCGTTGAATTAGTTGCCGAAAATAGCTTTGGGTGTCGAGATAGTATTCAACAGACCTTCGATTTATTTGCGCCGCCCATTGCTACTTGGACAGTAGAACAGCAAGACCCTTGTCAGCCATCAATCGTAAATTTTACAAGTAGTTCTACAGGAAATGGCATAACACATTATTACAATTTCGGAGATACTAATTTATCAAATCAATCGTCACCTGTACATACTTTTAGCGATACAGGCACTTACACTGCGACTTATTTTGTCACAGATGTAGTTGGTTGCTCGAGTGATACGCTAACAGCCACTTTAGAAGTTCCACCTAACCTTATTAGTGATTTTTCTTTCATCATAACAGATTCCTGTGCTATGCCTGTTGATGTTACTTTTACAAATCTATCAGAAGGTGCAGCAAATTATATATGGCGATTTGGAAATAGTAACTCTAGTACTTCTATCCATCCAATCGAAACTTATACACAAGAAGGAGCTTACACAGTTGAATTAGTTGCTGAAAATATTTTTGGTTGTAGAGATAGTATTCTGCGAACCTTTGATTTATTTGCTCCACCTGTTGCTGCTTGGACAGTCAATCAGCCGAGCAGTTGTGTACCATCAGCAGTAACTTTTATCAATAATACTACGGGAAGCGGTTTAAGTCATTTCTATGATTTTGGAGATAATATAACTTCTAACGCATCATCACCTTTGCATACTTTCAATATTATTGGTACATATCCATCCACCTATTTTGCTATTGATACAAATGGCTGTGTAAGTGATACGCTTATTGAAATTATTGATGTTCATCCTCTACCCAACGGAGATTTTACACTTGATGTGTTGAATAATTGTGAAAATCCAGTTATTGTACAGAGTGCTACCGATACGATTGATGTAATGAATTATAGTTGGTTTTTGAATGATAGTTTATCTTCTATTAGTAGTCAACCTTCTTTTTCATTTGATGAGACACAAACGGTAGCAGTTATGCTAATAAAGGAAAATATTTTTGGTTGTTTAGACACCGTTATTAATAGCGTAAAAGTTGATATTGCTCCTTATGTACAATTATCAAATGTTATCAACGAAGGTTGTATCCCTTTCACGCCATTCTATGATTTAGTTACTTCTAGTGATAGTTGCTTTATTGATTTTGGAAATGGTAATATTTCTAATAATTGTAATGGAATAAGACCTTACGACACACCAGGCGAATATAAGTTAAATATTAGTGTTTTTGAAGGTAATTGTATCGCAGATACTTCTATTAATATAGTTGTCCGTCCACCATTAGAAATTATACCTCTAGCTACACCAAATCCTGTTGAATTAGGTGATGAGGTTGAATTGAGTGTTGCAATTATTCCTGATACTGTTTTAATAGATTCAGTAGTATGGAAAGCTCAACAAGTACTTAATGACGTAATAGATTGCGATGCTTGTCCAACAACAAATCTCAGACCAGTGATAACTGGCGACTATACCGTTTTTGTAAGAGATCATCAAGAATGCATTGACTCTTCGATGGTAAGAGTAAGAGTACTTCCCAAAGTACCTTTCATTCCGAATGCTTTTACACCAAACCACGACGGCAATAACGATATTTTTTACTTACAAGTTGCCGATGGTGTTGTTGAAATAATCGAAGATGTAAAAATATATGACCGTTGGGGCAATCTATTGTTTCACAAAACAGATATACCTCCAAACAATCCAGATTACGGTTGGGATGGAAGATTTAAAGGAGAAAAAATGGGTATTGGAGTCTATGTTTATACTTTTAATGTACTGTATGTTGATGGTGTAAAAGATGTGATATATGGTGATGTTACTATAATTAGATAATAGAGTTGTTTTCAAGTTTAGAAATTTAAGGTGTGATTTCAATTTGATGTAGGATTTAAGACTCCAAATTTATCAACATTGTTCCACATTTGTTTCCATCGCTGAGTAGTATGAGTTAGGCATCTAATATCAAGTACATTTTGAGCATTGTCATTTGTCCACATCATACTAGAATAACAAAGTCTTTCTTTGACGATTACTTTACAAGCTGGTTCGGTTAGACCCGAACCAATTGGTAAGTGTTCAAATAGAGTAATACTCCCGATAGCTACTGGGAGTATTTGCTCTTAGCTTAGCTTACTTTGTTTTTTGCCCCATTATATAATTATTTTTTAATTAAAGTATTTCATCAAACCAAATGATTTATCAGTATTTTTAATACCGCTAGCTATCGGGATGCTGAATTCATATCAATTTTTATGCAAGATGAAGATAAGGTAAGTAAATTAATGGATTGTCCTGATAACTTTATTGATTTTATCAATTTCTCCTGTATATAGGATAAAAGGAAGTGGAATTAAATAAAACTAATATACTATTAATTAATACTTTAAATATTATTAAAATTAGTGTTAATGCACATGCGATGGCTATCAGGATTGTGAATCAACAGCAGCTAAAGATAGTTGTGACTATCGATCTTGTTTAAACCTTTCTTTTTCAACTAGATAGATCAGAACAATTGACCATGTTTCATCTTTCTGCCTCCCGACTACTGTATGAGTATACACTTTCCCTCCTCCAAAAGGGCGGATATTTCTCGTAGATATTTCGCCATTGTGTGCCTGTGCGAGTGACTTTGAGTATACAGTTGACAATAGAATGTAAACAATATTTGCGTTTTCTTCCATTGTCTACTATCTACTAATTCTTTTCCAATTTCCATTGGAAATTGGTCAACTCTGTAAAGTATTGACGTCGAAAATGACTTCTAAATGTGACCATCGTAATTTATGACTTTGATAAATACAAGTTAAGTGACTAGTTCCTCTTTTCATTTTTTTTATCAAAAAATCCTCTTTTAGATTTTTAAACCCGTTCTTAATAAAAAGAAGATTTATCAATATTTTCAAAACACCACTGGAAGAAGCAATTGAAGAAGGCTATAAAATTTTGGAAAAAGAAAATCGAACTGGCGAAGAAGAATAGGTTAGATTTCCATCAGGAATAATCGTCTTTCGTAAAAATATGAATAGCGAGTACGAGTATTACGACACTCACTGCTAGTTTTATGATCAAAATTTTTGTTGTTATCAATCTTATTTCATGGTGATACCTTGTATAGATGGAATCTCCATTTTTATTTTCTATATTTTAGCGAAAATGCTATATTATTGAAAGGTGTAAAAATTGGTATTAAAGTGTAACCCTTCCCAAAAAGGTAGTAAAATAGATATATTTACAAAAATAAAAAACGCAACCAATTGATTAACAATTAGTTGCGTTAGTATAAAGTGATTCCGCTGGGTCTCGAACCCA
>CAYLSF010000321.1:0-7231 GCA_964385675.1 uncultured Saprospiraceae bacterium | reverse complement strand
AAGGAAAGCTAAAAAACTATCTCGCTTATTCCATAGGGGAAATATTATTAGTAATGATAGGCATACTCCTTGCCTTACAAGTCAATAACTGGAATGAGCAGCGACAAAATTATCAAAAGATAAAAGGTCATCTTATTGCTCTTAAAGGAGATTTAGAATTAGACTTAGATCTTTTAAATTACAGATATAAAGACTTTACACAGTTTGATGTTTCTGGTGATAGAATGTGGCAATTTATCCATGATGAATTAACAGATATAGATACCACACAACTTAAAATTGACTTGCTACAAGCAGGTTCTTTACCCGAATTTACGATTGTAACTACAGCTTATGATGACTTAGTAGGAGATGGTGCAGTACATCTTATCAAAAATGATACGCTGAAAAGGGCTATCATTCAATATTATAAACATAATATGTGGACAGGACTCAATCTGGAACAAAGGACTCGCTATACCAATGATTATTTTGATATAAGAATGAAGCATATCAATCCGTATATGTTATCTAATTATTTAAAAACTTTCTTGAATGTAGATAAATCGAACAAGATTCCGATAGAGGAATTTGAGGTAGATTGGGCAAAACTTAAAGCAGATGAAGCGTATAAATTGACCCTTGCTAAAGTTATCTCGCAACGCAGGGCAACAGAGCATAATTTTAAAACTACAAAAGATAACATTACAACACTATTGGAAAACCTCACAACGGAGTTGAAAATTTATGACTAATCTTTACCTTCAAAATGAAAATCTATGCTAAAATTCTTTAGACAAATCAGACAACGACTACTTACTGAAAATAAATTCAGTAAATATTTAGTGTATGCGAGTGGTGAAATATTATTGGTGATGATTGGGATTTTATTGGCATTACAAGTCAATAATTGGAATGAACGCAGAAATCAGCATCAATTAGAACAGGGCGTATTACAAGAAATGGTAAAAAACCTAGAACAAGATTTAGAGGACCTTGAATACAACATTAAGCTACAAAATAGATTCATCCATTCTAATCAAATTGTATTGACTCAATTAGATAAGCAAACACCCTATCATGATTCTTTAGAATATCACTATGGAAATTTATGGGGCAGTACCCTTTTCACTAAAAACACCTCTGCCTTTGATAATTTAAAATCTATGGGGTTTAATATCATTTCTAATGATTCGATTAGGATGAAAATTACACATCTATATTCTGCTAGATATGATTATTTGACAAATATTGAGCAGATAGAAAATAAATTTCAGTTCGACCAGTTTCATCCAACCTTCAGAAAAAATGTAAGAATGGACAAACTTTGGGAAAAGGCATATCCTATTGCTCCACAGGCATTAGCGGATAATCATGAATTTAAGGAGTTGATTCGATTTAATATTACGACCAATCAGTTTGTTACCAATATTTATAAAGGGCTCATCTTAGATATTCAAGAATTAATGGAATTAATTAATACTGAATTGAATCCATAAAAATATACCATTTATGCTAAAATTCTTTAGACAAATCAGACAAAGGCTGCTCGCTGAAAATAAATTCAGTAAATATCTAGTATATGCAAGTGGTGAAATATTATTGGTGATGATTGGGATTTTATTGGCATTACAAGTCAACAATTGGAACTCTAATCAAATAGAAAAAGGATTAGCCAAAGAATATATATCGAGATTATCCACAGAATTAGAAAGTGAAATCACTCATTATAAAAATATTCAACATGCGTTTAGAACGAAGGAAAAAAGGCTAAAGCGAATCATTAAAATTTGGCAATCCAATCCACTCATTATTTCAGATTCCTTGCAGTATATTAATGATTTTACTTATGCGGGTGATATTAGTTTATGGTATAATGAGCCTGTTACTTGGACACAATTGGTGCAATCAGGAGAAATCAGAGTCATTAAAGATCAAGCTATATTAGATGAGCTACACCTCTACTATAACACCGTCAAAAAAGCTGCTGACAACTATAAAATGCACCCAATGAGTATGACGAATAAGGGGCGAGAAATATTCCATCATGTTTTTAAATACCAAGATCCTGACAGCTATTTCGATACCTTTGGAGGATTTTTTACCGAACTGCCTTCTCCTTATGTTTTTGAGCAAATTGAACAAAATAAAGAAGAATATTTACAACTGTATCTGACCATTGCTTATGTAAGTAAAGTACAATATCTAATCTTGACGAATATTATTAGCAAAGCTGAAAAAAACTTGAATCAATTACAATCCAAACTAGAAGCATGATAAAATTCTTTAGAACTATCCGTCAAAAACTCCTTGCTGAAAATCGCTTTTCTAAGTATTTGGTATATGGAGAATTATAACTGAATCAATTTTTATTGATTAACAATAACAACAAAACAAAATGGATATCAATCAAGTCATTATTATTTTATTTGCGGTCATTTACTTTGGCTTTATTATTTATACCCGTCGTAAAGGGGATTTTGCAGAATTTTCAGTTGCAGGTCGGAGTTTAGGTGTTTTCCTCATTTTTTCGACTATCTCTGCCTCTTTTATAGGTCCTGGAATGACACTTGGTTTGAGTCGAGAAGGATTTGCAGGAGGTTGGTTTTTAATGTTTGTAGCGAGTATCACGGGAATCGCTATGATGATTTCTGCACTTCTATTTGCTCCTAAAGTACGCCAAAAGTTCACGGAAAGTTATTCCATAGGAGGTGTAATCGGTGGAAAAAAGAGTCATAACCATCCTTCTATTAAAATTGCAGTTGGTATAATTTCTTTACTTTCTATGTGTGCTATTACGGTTGCGATGGCGTATGCAGGCGGAGAATTGGTCAATAATATTTTTGGATTTTCCAAACAGCTATCCATTATGATTATCACGATTATTGTGATAATATATTCTACTTTTGGGGGGATTAGAGCCACTATTCAGACCGATGCTTTTCAATTAATCAATTTTGTCCTCATCATTTCACTATTGGCTATTGCGATGCTGATGAGTGATGATTTTTTATGGTCTGTTTATACAACTCATGCTAGTGCTGCGACTGCTGTAGCTTATGATGAAGCTACACTATCTAGTATTATAGGGCTATATTTAGTTTGGTTCTTAACTGGAACTGGCTTTGAAGCACCGTGGATTAGTCGTTTTTTAGCCGCTAAAAATCCAAAAGTTACACGGAAAGCTACTTTCTATGCGGGCATCTTTATTTTCTTTTGGACTATTTTAATGGTTTTTATAGGAAGCATAGGGGCTTTTCTACACCCCGAATTAGCTAAGACCGATCAGATTCTACTACAAATAGCGTCATTCCATTTCCCGGGATTCCTTTATGGCATTTTTATTATCGCAATGATTGGCGTTATCTTATCCTCTATGGATACCTTATTGAATAATGCCTCTATCATTTTTAGTGAAGATATAGTGGGTGGATTATGCCCTACGCTTCCTGATACTCAAAAGCTAAAATTATCTAAAGGCTTTACGATTGCCGTCGGGATCATTGCTATAGGAATAGCGAGTTATTTAAGTTCTGTTTTAGATGCAATTATATCTATTTTATCCATTTACTTTCCTGTAATGGCGGCGGTTATCTTTTTCTCCGTTTATAAAAATCAACACTATTGGCAGTCTGCACTGACCGCTATGTTCGTTGGACTAATTGCTTTTTTGACTTGGGAGTTCTACGGAAATGAAACTTTACCTTCTTCTTTGGTTGGCATTGTGATGAGCACCTTAAGTTATTTTGTAGTTGATGCTTATTGTAAACGTAATAATATGATTGCTAATTCATAAGATTTTGAAGTCTATCAAAATGAAATTATTATGCTAAAATTCTTTAGACAAATTCGCAAAAAATTGCTTACTGAAAATCGCTTTTCACAGTATTTGGTTTATGCGATTGGAGAGATTTTTCTTGTAGTGATTGGTATTTTGATTGCCTTGCAAGTCAATAATTGGAATGAAAACCTAAAAACCAAAGCTGAAGAAAAGAAGATACTCCTAGAACTCAAAGAGGGGTTTACCTCTGACTTGGAAGATTTATCCTTTAATGCAATGATAATGAATGCTGCAACAAAATCTTGTGCTACCTTGATTGACCATATAGATGAAACATTACCCTTCCATGATTCTCTAAAAATACATTTTGCTGGTTCGATTTTTAGAACACGTTTTATCAGTAATAGCGGTCCTTATGAAGCACTAAAAAGTAAAGGATTAGAACTCATTTCCAATGATACATTGAGGAATAAAATCGTAAAAATGCATGATTTTTACTTTGAAACTATCAAAACCTTTGAAAACGGAGAAACGCTATCTGACAACTATTTAATTGATTTTTGTACTAAACACTTTGATGTCGTGCAGATGGTTACTGTAAATAAAACGGATGAAATTGTTGGTGGTAAAATGACTCCACTTGACTATGAGGCATTAAAGCAAAATGCGGAGTATAAAACGCTGCTCAAAACGGCGAAGACTCAAAATGAGTTATTGGTGTATAGGTTAAATGATATTTGTAAAAAACTAGAAATCTTGATTGATACCATTGATAAAAATGTATGAACAATGCTAAAATTCTTTAGACAAATTCGTCAAAAACTCCTTACTGAAAATCGCTTTTCTAAGTATTTGATTTATGCAATTGGGGAGATTTTTCTTGTGGTAATTGGTATTTTGATTGCTTTACAGATTAACAATTGGAATGAAGCTCAAAAAAATAAACAGGAAGAACGACAAGCTTTATTGGATTTAAAATATGAATTTGAAACCAATAAAGAACATTTTTTAACTCACTCGAAGTGGCAAGAAAAAACGGAGCAATTATGGTTATCGTATTTAACAACGGTTAGTAATACCGATTTACCCGATGCTGAAAGAGCTATTGAAAGACCTCAAATTGGTTCTGCTACGTTTAAAATTTCAAATAGTAAACTCAATTCTTTATTGGCAACAGGTGTTATTGATAAAATCAAAAATGACTCTTTAAAACAAAAACTATTAAGTTGGAATGAAATATTATTGAGGTATCAAGACCTAGAAAAAGAACATACCCTTCATTCTAAGGAAATATTTATTCCTTACGAAATTGGTTTAAAACCCAACGCTACACTTTCTAAAATATCTGGGGTTAATACCTCTTTTCATAGTGCTGAAGCACTAGAGCAAATTTCTATCAATGCGATTAAGGATATGAAATATCAGAACATTTTACTTTTAAATCATCATTGGTTGAAGCTAAAAGTTAGACAACAAGCAACAATTAACCAATATTTAGACGGTGTTATTGAAGCACTACAACAAGAATTGGATAGATGATCCGTGAATTTTATAAAACTTAGACCTCCGATGTTTTCAAAACATCGGAGGTCTAATCACAGCCTTATAGATAATAGGATTATTATGAAACCATACTACTAAGTAAAGAAGAATTAGAGAAACCAGTTGATTGAGGCTACAAATTTCATGAATATTAAAACAAGATAAGATGCTAAAATTCTTTAGAACTATCCGTCAAAAACTCCTTGCTGAAAGTCGATTTACAAAGTATTTGATATATGCCGTAGGAGAGATTTTTCTTGTAGTGATTGGTATTTTAATCGCCCTTCAAGTTAATAACTGGAATGAAAGCAGCAATAGAGCAATAGGATTTAAAACCTCTTTGACACAATTATATACCGCTATTAAAATAGATTCAGAATATATCTATTCTTTCCGACAAGAGTTAATCAAACAAATTGAATGGATTGATAAAATTCAACAAAACCCAAATTCTATTGAGTCTAAAAAACTATTACATATCCTGTATTATTTAGACACAAATCCTGAACCGATTAGCTCAGAAACTGCTTTTCATTTAGCCAATCTTGAATTTGATCCCAATGATAAAGGACAAAATCAATTGGCAGAGCAGATTTCTAGTTTTGTCAATAATGGAATGTTTACTATAACAGAAAACAGAAGAAACGCACACCTTGCTCCTTTATTAGAAGCCCTTGGCATTCCAAGTTTACCCACTTCTTTTCGCTACACTTCTATCAATAATTTTGAAGATATAGATACTAGTTTTTTTAGTACACAAGATGTTGAGGATTTAAATAATTTACTGACCACTAGAGCTTTCCATAACGCCTTAAAAAGTTTAAAGCTTAGTAAACAACTATTGACAAATGTATCTATTGAGAATTATTATGAGGATAGTCAATCCATTCTAAAATCCATCCAACAGTATTACCCTAAGGTCAAATTACTTTTAGATGATATTGGAATTATCGGAAATGCTTTAGAAACGGATTGGTACAAATCGGTACCGATGAACCTTGTAGATGCACAAAAAGGAATATGGACTCTCAATGTTCAACTCAAGGATGGATTTATCAAGTTTAGAGCGAGAGACAGTTGGAAAAATAACTGGGGCGGCAACCTTTTTCCTACTGACCGATTGATAATGAATGGAAATAATATTCCCGTAGAAGCGGGATATTATAAAGTTGAAATCAATTTAGAAGATAACCTATATTCCTTTACTAAAATGGAACAATAAAACGATATGCTAAAATTCTTTAGAACTATCCGTCAAAAACTCCTTGCTGAAAATCGCTTTTCTAAGTATATGGTGTATGCCGTTGGGGAAATTATATTGGTGGTGATTGGTATTCTCATTGCATTGCAAATCAACAACTGGAATGAAACCCAAAAGATAAAACATGTAGAACAAGAATATCTTCAACTTCTCAAAAAAGAGTTTGACAGTAATTTGCAAAATCTAGGAGAGACGATGAAAATCTGTGAGCAAAACTTAAAAGCAGGTTTAGCCTTATCAAAATACACAGGGCCTACTCCGCCACAAATTAGCGATAAAGAATTGGCAGGATTAATTTTAGGCGTTGTCTCCAGAGAAACTTATTTTGAAACCAATTCAGGAGTACTGGAAGAAATAATTGGTTCTGGAAAATTGGTTGTATTTTCAAATAAGGAACTACGTTCTGCACTCTCCTCTTGGAATGGAAAAGTCAGTAAAATTAGAAAACAAGAGGAAGAACTCTCTAGGTGGCGATTTGGCATAATCGACTTTGGAAAAACACACGATAGCTCACGAAAAATTTATAATAAATTATATGGTCAATTTTTTGATTTGCCTGACTCTAAGTTTGAAACCCGCATTGGTACAGGACTTCAAAATAAACTGCTCGAAGCCATGTCTTTTCAGAAAACATCGCACAGAAGTTCCACTTAAGCGGAGTTTTCTTC
>CAYLSF010000320.1:0-7248 GCA_964385675.1 uncultured Saprospiraceae bacterium | reverse complement strand
CATCGCATAGAAGTCTGGATTGAGGTCATTTATATTAAGTGACATCATACCTAAAGGATGAGCACCGTCAATACAGGTATAAATATTTTTACTTCGACAAAACTCAACAATTTCTTTTATAGGAAGTACCAAACCCGTTGTGCAAGTAACATGACTAATAGATATGGCTTTTGTCTTTGGAGAAATAGCATTTTTTACAATATCTAAATTTTGTTTACCAGTTATATCTAGTTCAATTAACTTAATTTTAATACCTTTCTCTTGTAATGCCAACCAAGGTGCTGCACCACCGACATGAGCGTGATTGGTAATAATGACTTCATCACCTGCTTTGAGGGGTAAACTTTGTGCTGCTATATTGATACCATCTGTTGTGTTTTTGGTGAAGGCTACTTCATCAATATCACAATGGATAAATTGTGCTATGTTTTTACGAGCAATTTCTATTTTTTGATGGTAATTTTCTCCTATTCGTTCTATGGTTTGCATCCATTCATTAACTGTATCAAGGACGATTTTTGGGGATAAACCAAGACTCGCTGTGTTAAAGTAAGCAACACTAGCATTATGAAAAAATTGTTGTCTTAAATCTTGCCAGAAAGTTTCATTGTCCTTATCAGCAGTGGATAACAAGGTCAAAATATCTTCTTTTGAAAGAGAATTTTGTTGATCACAACTCACTTGTGCTAACCCTGTAGTAAAGAGACTACCATATAATAGTTTTCCAAGAAAACTACGTCTATTAGGAAAGGTATTCATATATAGTTCTTACGCTTTAAAGATAGATAAACGGATTACTGAAAAAACTAACGTGCATCAAATATAGTAGGATACTATAATATTCAGTATATGTTTCATTTTGTTAATGACTCGCAATATCATTAAAATTATGATTAAAACATAACGGAAAGGGAATCTATTAGTTGAATTTTATACGGACATTTCTAAAGATTCTTTGAGCATAGGGAGGGAGAATATAAAAGTTGTTCCTTTGTGGAGTTCAGATATAAAATTAATAGTACCACTATGATTTTCTACTACTTTTTTACAAATTGCTAAACCAATACCTTGTCCTGGTTTACTTTTACCTATTCGCTTAAAAGGCATAAATGCTTTTTTAGCGTATTCAGGAGCAATTCCAATGCCATTATCTGATACCCTAAATTCGTAGAAATTTTTGCATCCTTTTTGATATGTGATGGTAATGATTGGAGCATCTTCTCTCCTAAATTTAATTGCATTACTCACTAAATTTTGAAATAGTTGGAGTATGCTTGTTTTATTAGCAGAAATGGAAGGCAATGGTTTTGGAATATTAATAATCGCTTGATTATGTTGTATCTCATCTTTCAAGTTTAGTTGAACCAGATTTAATACTGTATTTAAATCTGTTTTTTCAAAAACATCATGGGTTTGTCCTACCTTAGCATATTCTAGCGAATTGCGGATTACATTATCCATTTGTTGAATTCCAGAAACGATAAATTCAATAAATTCATTAGCATCTTGATCTATTTTATTATAATACCGTCTTTTTAGAAGTTGTGCAAAACTAGATATGGTTCTTAAAGGACTTTTTAAATCATGAGAGGCGATATAAGAAAACTGTTCCAATTCTTTATAGGAACGCTCCAACTTTTGTAAATTTTCTTCAAAAGTCTTAGATTTTTCTTCAATGAGTGATTTTTGCTCAGAAAGTAATGTATTGAGTTCAACTAGTTCCTTTTGTTTCTTAGCTAAGTCTTCAATAGTCGCTTGCAGTATATTATTGGTAATCGTTTTATCTTTCTCAATTCGCTTGAGTTTAAAATCACTTCTTAGTCGCTCCTTATCCATTTTTTTAAAAGACTTGAGCAACAATTGACGTTCCTCATCACTAATAGAGATGAGGTTATTGACTATATCCTTAAAAGTTGATTGATGATTGTCCATACAAGTGATACTACCAGTAATAGAATAAAAGTCTAAATGAGTCAAGAAATGTTTATTCTATAAATAATTGATACTTAAAGGTAATATAAGTAACTATTTTTCTCTTAATGAAACTAATGAACAGGTTTCATTATGAAACTCACAAATTCCACTAGGCGTATTTCCGATTTCTCCATAGGAAAGAAAACCTATCATTGGTTTATTCCAATAATTGTATAAACCTGAAATCTCATCTTCCAATAGAGGCCCTAAAGCACCATGTCTGCCTTTACAAGAGTAAAGAATTAGAGCGTCCACATCTGGTGATTTATCTTTTAATTGCTCAAATTCTTCAATGGTTTGTTCTATAACTTCAAAACCAGGTGAATTGGAAAAACGAAATTTGTCTCCTTGATTTACTCCTCCCATTAGGGTAATTGAGCCATTATCTTCGTCTAAAACTAACGGAGAACGCAAAATGGTATCTTCCTCTCTTATGATTTGTAAAGGATAATTGGTTTGAAGGGAAACTAAGTAGTCATCAGAAGTGGCATTCGCTATTCCAAAATAACGAATAAAAACATCAGAAGCCCTTTCATTATCAATTTCATAGACAATATTGCCTTCTGATTTAGTGATGGTTTTTTCCATACCAATTGCTTTCCAACCACTTATCGCCATTCCTTTGATTTCAATTTTATCTGCGTCAATTACTAATATAACCGAACCAGAATTAGTAGAAAAATCACGAGAATAGGCAAAAATCTCTTTCATTTGAAGCCCATCGGCAGCTAAACCACCATACATCGGTACTTCTTTGCCAATTCCAGCTTTTATACCATTGACAACTCCCGCTGCATCTACGCCAAATTCTCCAACATTCATTAAGATGCCAATATTATCATAAATATCTTTAATTTCTGTTCCTATTTGAAATGCAGCTTTATAAGACCCTTTATCATGGTCGAGTGTTTTAATTACGTAATGTTCTCGATTCATATCTAATAGTAATACCGCAGTTGTTTCCTCAAGTAATTCATCATCTATAATTTCTCCAGCAGTCGTGCATCCAACCAAATCAATATTATGACGCTTAAAAATAGATTGAATACCAGCAATATCTTGCTCAATAGAGTTAAAAACAATTCCAATGGTCGGTTGAAATTCAGTAGAAATTACTTGATTGATTTTTTGCTCAAGTATAGATATAGAGGTGGCTTGTAAAGTTTTTGAATTCATCTTGTGTGTACTATTTATTAAAAAGATACGTTTGACATTCCTATTACATTCAAATGTCGTACCTATTTTTATATTCTTAAACTTAGAATAGTTTTTTGCTTAAAAAAAGAGATTATGTGGTTTCTTTATTTGAAAAATGATTTAAATCCTTTAAAATACAAAAGGAGGTTACCTCTTTCGAGATAGCCTCCTTTGATTGAGATAAATGGAATAAAAGACTATTTATTCCTTTTCAAAAATCAATACCAATTTATTAAAATCAGCAGCAGAATTGATGACTTTTCTATAATCTTCATAAGCCTCTTTGGGATAAAATAAAGCATGATAGAATTCATATAATTTGACGGTTACAATATTACCTTCTTGCGTTGCAGAACTTTCAAACCCAGCTTTTACACCTGTTTTTAATTTACATTCATTTTTTATTGTACATTCTTCTAAGCCAGAAACTGTATAACCTTCTGGCACCTCAATTTCAATGGTAGTAAAATATTCTATAGGATAGTCAATCTCCACAGGCGTAACTCGTTCTTTCTCTTGATATAATTCATTTTGTTGACCAATAATTTTACCCAAACTAAAAATATAGAAATCATCGGCATCTTCAATGAGTTCGTTGGCTTCTATTTTCACATTAATAGAAGTCGGCGTATTATCATAAGCTTTATCAAAGCTTTCATTTTCAGTTTTGACTTCTAATACTTTAGTATCTCCCATGTAATTGGTCGTGTAATCATGGGTAATATTTTTGATAATTTCCTCTCGTCCTGAGTTTAGGGCAGCTCGAATGCCTATAGCTCTAAAACCTGCTGTTGAAACGGTCTTATCAATATTAGCCATACTAAAGTCCTCATTGAAGGTTACTTTTGCTTTAATATCTTGCATGGTATAATCAGAAGCATTGTACTCAATTTTTTGAGTAGAACCTACATTATTAATCACCAAACCATAGTTACCAATAACAGAGGAAGGTGGAGGTCCGTAACGCATAGTCGGATACCCCATGGCTACATATTTCTTAGTGGATGGAAAATAGATAATATGCTCTCTAAGTCCCTGCGTATTTGGAAAGTCAGGATCAACTTTAAGGTAACTTTTTTGAGTAGAAATGATCCAATAAGAGGTCACACCCAATTGTTTGGTTAACACTTGCATGGCTCGTGTCAAATCTATTTCATTACCATACTTATTTTTTAGGATGTTTTTAAATTTATCCGCATCTGCTGAGCGATCTCTCTTATAGGTAAAGTTTTCTTTAATATACTTTTCTAACGTCTTGATTTTCTTATCATCTTCCATAGATGATTTTAAACCTAACTGCTTAAAAAGTTTACTAGCACCTTTTATTTTCACTTCCCCTTTTACATCCTTGATGTTTTGAGCGATTTGTCGCCAAGTGATAACTTCAAATTCTTTACCATTGGGAGCAAATAGTTTTTTGACCCGATATGCTGCACGCATTCTATAATCATTTAATGAGGAAGAGAAACCTTCATCGGGTATAGCAGGAATATTTTTGGTAGTGGATATAGCATAATTTGCTCTATTTTTTGTATCAAATTCCGATAAATCATTGTAAGACTTTACATAAAGATCGTATATTTTATTACCCGAAATTTCGAGCGTAGCTTCTTGAATCGGTACATCTTTTTGAAAGATTTCAATACCACAATAATCCCCTTGTAAATTTCGCTTGTACATATATTCGACGATATCTCCTTCATCCACGCCTTCTAATGCAAAAATGGTGTACCCTCCATAACGCTCATCTTCGATTTGTTTCATCTTATCTTTACCCAAATTAATAACTGAACCATCAGGTTTAATTGTTCTTGCTTTAATTTCCGTTAGTTTACCATAACTCGGTACATATACACGATTGTATTCTTCAATGGCTTTTTTGTTAATAATTTTAACTGCAAGATGCTTGACATTACTCATTGCTAATGGTTTTTGATAACTACCACCATGAAATTCTTTAATTCGGTAGTCTAATAAAATCATAGCAGAATAATCATCAGCAAGTTCTTTATTTAGGGTATAATTAGGCTTAGATTTCCAATCATACTTATTAACGAGTTCTTGTCCAAATACTGAAGTATTAAATAGGAGCAAGGAAAGAATGACTAAGACGTTTTTCATAAATATTAAAAATTGGTTGTGATTAAAAGAATTACAATAAGACAATATAACAGTAAAGCCATAAGGCTATATTAAGTCTTTTTGACAAACATGATATTCTTCTTTTGAGCTTTTTTTAGTCCTTTAACGACTTCATTGTAAGTAGCTTGATTTTCTTTTTCTACTAAAAGAGTGTGATTGGCAATATTTACCTTGACGATAATTTTACCCTCTTGTTGCTCATAAGTAATGGAATAACTTAGGAAGTCATTCTTCATTTCATTATTAGCGGGTAATTTTTTAACCATATATCCTTCTGGAATATTGATATTATATTGGAATTGATAGGTACGTTTATACTTCAAAGCATAATCATTTACACGATCTGCTTTTAAAATATCTAAGCTAGTTTTGTATAAATTTGGATTGAGTAAAATGCGATTACCCACCTTTCTAACATAATTTTCTAGCGTAAAATCGTAATTGATAATTGTATTTTCAGCAGCATAACTATTTAAAGTATGCGTTTGATTATCAAGCTGAAATTTATTGTTACCGATTCGTAAATATCTTTGCCAAAAATCCTCTTCTTCATTATCCGCACCATCAACGTAATGCAAAAAATTCATTTTAGAATATCCACTCAGTTGTTTTTCGCCTTTACACTTTAGGACATTGTCTTTGATATTAATTTCAATATCATTTTTGTTTAAATTTTTGGCGGCATCTATTTCAGGTACTTTGATAATTTGGTGCTGTTCTCCTAAAGCGACCATCGCTTCTTTCCCTTGTATAAAAGGTGTAGGATAACCAAAAGGTACATATTGACCCGTAGCATCTAAGAAGATAACTTCATCGTTCAATTTAACCGCTGCAATCATGTGATTATCGACCATAGGTGTGGGGACTTCTTTATAAGAATAAGGTCGATTGCGTGTACCAATCCAAACTAAATAAGAATTGAGGTTGGCATACGTCATCATTTGGTTAAGTAAGTTTGCCATATCCTTACAGTCTCCATATCTTTTGGAACAAACATCAGCTGCTTCTCTTGGAATAAAACCACCCATTCCATCTTCAAAAGCAATATATCTAACCTTTTTTTGCACCCAATTAAAGATGGCTTTAGCTTTCGCTTCATCAGTTGTTTTATCTTTAATTAATTTCTGTGTGATAGCTTTAAGCTCGGTTTCGTCTTTCTTGTTAATATCCTTCACTAAGGAAGCATACCAATTAAATAAGTCTTTATCAGACTCTAAAAAAGATTGATACCCGTTTTTAGTGTCATATCCTTTGATATAAAAAATTACATGTGGAGCAACATAAGAATACCCAGGCGAACCTTCTTCATAAAGCATTTTTTCTACATTTTCCGCTTTAAAAACATAGGTGGTCTTTCCAGAATTATCTTTACTCTCTTTGACTTTTATAATTTCGTTTTCATTGTTAAAAATGATATAACCCAAATGAATATCATCTGAAGCAATGATTTTTAGTTCACTAGAAAGCAAAGGGGCACTTTCACCTACACTAAAACTAGGCATCATACGGGGCTTAGTGAATTTTTCCTTGTAGGCTAGTTTAGTTTTAGCACCTTTGGCTAATCGTTTGAAGTGAATCGTTTTCTTTTTATAACCTGAGTAAAAAATACCATCGGACAACACATCATGTGTTTCTACATCATTGAGTAAATTAATTTTGGTTCGCTTTTTACCAATGCGGGTTTCTCCTTCAATGTTGTAAATGTTAGAAAATGTATTGAAATGGATTTCAGCCGTACCATTACGCTCAATACTAGGATCTATTACCAAATTTTCTTCTAAATAATCTCTACTTGCCGTTGGCAAACCATTTTTCATATCCAGATAATACGTCTCTTTTATATTTAGAATAACTCGTTTTTCGTCAGCATATTTTTCAAGTAATTCTAATTCAGAGATTTGGGCAAAAGAGGTAAGGAAGAAGGATACTACAAAG
>CAYLSF010000319.1:0-7270 GCA_964385675.1 uncultured Saprospiraceae bacterium | reverse complement strand
CAATATCAAAAAAAATATGATGATTATAAGAAAAAGGGATATCGATTGACTCACGTCGATGGATTTAATGTAGGGCATAAAATATATTACGCTGCAAGTTGGGCAAAATCTAAAGGGCCTCAAATAGCCGCTCGTCATGGTATGACAGCGAGTCAATATCAAGCTAAATATGATGAATTTAAAAAGAAAGGATATCGACTAGCTTTAATAGATGGCGTAAAGAATGGAACTAAAGCGTCTTACACAGCAATCTGGAAAAAACAAGCAGGTCTTCCAATGAAAACACATCACGGAATGACAGACGAAGTGTATGGGAAGAAATATGTAGAATACAAGAAGAAGGGGTTTCGTCTAATATGGATAGAAGGGTTTAGTGTGAATCAAAAACCATATTTTAATGCCATTTGGGAAAAGAAATCTGGGCCTAACTTGGCAACATTTCATAAAATGACTTCCAATGAATATCAAGCAAAGGTTAATGATTACAGTAGGAAAGGATATCAATTAAGATTAGTTAATGCTTATAATGTAGGGCACACTGATTATTATGCAGCGATATGGGAGAAAAAACCAGCTAGACGAGGTTTGTCTGCTAGACATCGGTTAGGCAAGTTAGGGTATCAAAATGAATTTGAAAATCATAAATACTCAGGATACAGACTAAAACATGTATCAGGATATTCTATCAAAGGAAAAGCAAAATTTGCAGCAATATGGGTAACAACAAACGCGTGGTCAAAAAATGATAGAGTAACCATTGATAAAAAAATGAGGGCTTTTATGCAAAAGCATAATATACCTGGAGCTAGTATCGCTTTAATCAAAAATGAAAAATTAATGTTTGCTAAAGGATATGGTGTATTGGATAAAAGTACAGGAACGCCTGTTGGTCCCAATTCCCTATTTAGAATAGCAAGTGTTTCAAAACCTATAACGGCAACGGCTATTATGAAATTGAGGGATAAACATCCTAATCTATTAGATGAAAAAGTATTTGGACGAGGTAATATTTTAGGATCAAAATATCACACGCTTCCATTACATCAAAAGGAAAAAGCGATTACAGTTCAGCATTTATTAGAACATTCGGCAGGTGGTAAACAATGGGATAATAAAAATGATGATGGACATAAAGACCCAATGATGCAGCGACCATTATTGAATCAAAAAGACTTGATAAAGTGGGTATTAAATACGAGAAATCCAGAAAAAATGCCCGATAAAAAGTATGCTTATTCTAATTTTGGATATTGTGTATTAGGTAAAGTAATAGAAGAAAAGTGGGGAAAAGGAACATACGCACAATATGTTAAAAAGCACATTTTAAAACCTGCTGGCATTACGAATATGCAATTAGCTCGAAATAAGAAGAAGGATAAGTTATACAATGAAGCAACTTACCATCATTCAGAAGCTTATGTAAGAAACATTCGTCGTATGGCAGCACATGGCGGTTGGGTCGCTTCTGCAATCGATTTGGCGAAATTCTTGGTGAGGGTAGATGGTAGAAGTGGAAAAAAAGATGTAGTTTCTAAATATGGCTATTTAAAAATGATTTCACCCACTAAAGTAAACAACAATTATGGAAAAGGGTGGGGGCGTTCTAATAAATCAAGCTGGCATAGTGGTTACCTTTGGGGAACAGGGGCTATGATTTACAACCGACCTAATGGACACAGTTGGGTAATTTTATATAATGCTTCTTGGGAAAGAGATACCGATGCCATGATGAAGGACATTACAAATTCCATCAAGACTTGGCCAACACATGATTTATTCTAATGCAATAGCTGTTTCAACTACCAATGACTTACCGTTTGGTAGTTGAAACAGCTTAAGTAACGGATAAAAAATAACCTATCGATTTGGTCGGCTACTTTTAATCCAACTCTTCACTTCCTAAAACTAGGAATAATCCATTATTCTACGTTTTATGAAGTTCAATTTGAATCAAAATTATCTCGACCAAATCGAAGATTTATTATTTTACCGTTACTAAATTAATAAAATATATCAATGATTACGATTGCAATAGAACTAATGACTATCCCTTACAATGCTAAAATAATCCCAAATGGAAAGCCACACAACATCCATCAAACAGGAGCAAATTGTCAAGTATTCGCCTATCATATTTTAAGACAAAATGGTTTTATTGTCCCCGACTATCGCTCAAGTGAGTTGTGGTCGGATACGACTTATTCTATTCAAATTAATGAAGTCTATCAACCCTATGATCTTCTATTTTTCCATAAAACACAACAAGCCTATGGGGCTCATATCGCTATCTATATAGGAGACAATAAGGCGATTCACTTATCCAAAGCTATTGGAAAACCAGTCGTTTGGGAAGTAGAGACTTTCTTTCAATACCCGCAATACCAATTTTTATTAGGAGCAAAACGATTTAAGAAGAATAAATAAAATGTAAATAGCATTTATCATATAAATAGATATGGATTTTTTGAGTCTGAAAAATCCAAATTAATTCCCTAAATTAGCCACATAAGAAGTTGATTTCCTGTAAGAGTCAGCTATCAACAGATAGCTGACTTCTAAAAACTGACCATGATAAAACCAGACAATTTAATTACTATTCTAGTTCTACTACTCTTCGCTACAGCTTGTCAAAATTCAACCACTCAAGATAATACACAACTAGAAGAGCCTACACAAAATACAGAACGAACAGCAGACTATAATGAAGAACGTAATGCCTATTTTGGGGATTTACATGTTCATTCTAGTTGGTCATTTGATGCTTTTATTTACAATACTCGTACTACGCCTGATGACGCTTATAAGTTTGGAAAAGGCGATGCGATAACCCATGCCTTAGGTATGAAAATTCAATTGCAGCGACCACTTGATTTTATGGCAGTGACTGACCACTCGGAATATATGGGTATTATGAAACAAATGCTCGATCCAGAAAGTCCATTAAGTCAACTCCCTTTAGCACAGCAAATTACGTCAGATAAGAGAGCCGTTTCTTTGAAAGCGTTTGGTATCGTAGGAATGTCTATTGCACGCAATCAACCTATTCAAGATTTGACCAAAGCAGACATCATGCGTTCCACCTGGCAACAAGCAGTAGATATTGCTAATCAACATAATGAACCTGGGAAATTTACCACCTTTCCTGCTTATGAATGGACGTCTTCACCATCTGAACAAAATGCACCCGAACCTTTTGCAAGAAACTTACATCGCAATGTGATTTTTAGAGGACATAAAGTATCTGATATTCCATTTTCATCCTTCAATTCTCAAGACCCAAGAGATCTTTGGAAATGGATGGATCAAGAACGAGAAAAAGGAATTGACTTGATTGCTATTCCACACAATGCAAACATGAGTGATGGGCTAATGTATAGTGATAAAACCTTAGATGGAAAACCACTAACAGCCGAGTTTGCTAAAAATTCAAGCAAAAACGAACCTGTACACGAAGTCGTACAAATCAAAGGGCAATCTATGGCACATCCTGCCTTAGCTCCGAATGATGAATTTGCAAATTTTGAAGTCTATCCTTTTACTTTTGCAGCTGGCGTACCGCCTCCAAGTAAACCCAAACATTCTTATGTAAGAGATGCCCTCAAGGATGGGTTAAAGTACAACCAAACCTTAGGAGAGAATCCGTATAAGTTTGGATTAATCGGAAGCTCTGATGGACATAACTCTGCTGGGGCAATGGAGGAAAATAACTACTTCGGTAAACTCGGTAATTTAGATGGACTAGCAGAAAATAGAGTAGCAACAGAAGGTCGTTTTCTACGCCTAAAATATATGAGTGCAGCAGGTCTAGCTGGCGTCTGGGCAAAAGAAAATACAAGAGATGCCATCTATGATGCCCTACTTCGCAAAGAAGTATTTGCCTCCTCAGGTCCACGAATTAAAGTTCGCTTCTTTGGAGGATTTGATTTAGATGAAAACCTCTTAGAGGATAAAGATTGGGTAACAACAGCCTACGAAAAAGCAGTCCCGATGGGAAGTGATTTAAATAATTCTAGTTCAAATGAAAAAGCACCGTCCTTCCTAATATGGGCAATTAAAGACGCCGAAAGTGCCAATTTAGATAGAATACAAGTCGTAAAAGGGTGGGTAGATGCAGCGGGTAAAACCCACGAAAAGATTTTTGATGTCGTATGGTCAGGCGATAGAACCATCGGAGCGGATGGAAAACTCCCTACTGTAGGCAATACAGTCGATGTAAAAAATGCAACCTATGAAAATACCATTGGAGCTGTCAATCTAAAAACAGTATGGACAGACCCAGAATTTGATGCTTCTATCTCTGCGGTGTATTATCTACGAGTACTAGAAATACCAACACCTAGATGGACAACTTACGACGTCAAAAAACTTAATCAAGATGCCATAGATGATGTAGCTGCTAGCATACAAGAACGAGCATGGTCTTCTCCGATTTGGTATTCGCCTAAGTAGAATCGTCATTCCTGCGTAGGCAGGAATCTCCCAAGTCGTAAGAACAAAAAAGCCAAGCAAATCATCAAACAAAAGGTATGCCTTCCAACCAAAGAAAGGCATACCTTTTTTAATATAACCAATAACACTCTTTATTACTCCGACTCCTCCCACAAAGGAATATCTACATCATTAATAGACAAAGAATCATAACACTCCATTTTCCTACATAAAGCCGCAATACGTTTAATCTCTTCGGGGGTTGTTTTTCCCTGTAAGTGTACTGTAAAAACCTTTAACTGGGTAATCTCATCTGGAATTTGAATCGTATCATTGAAAGCCAATAATAGACAATTCATTTCCATGTCATCTAATTCCAACAGGACTTTCGGAAACTCATTTAAATTATTGAAAAACAAACCTCCAAACTTTTTTGATTCATCAATATTATACTGTTTTTTCGGTCTATCAGATATAAACCATCCTATCTCAGGTCGTATTGCATAATTCTCCTTTTCAATTGCTCCAATAAATCCTGCATGGATTTCCATGTCTTTAGCTGTTATTGTTGCATTGGAGTCATTAACGGTGATGTGTTTAAAATCAACAGAGACAATTTGAGGAGGTAATTTCTCAAATACTTTTTCTATATTAAATGAAGATACTTCGCCGAAATTCATACGAAATCCATTTTTATGATAAGGGAAAAAATGAGTAATCCAACCATCTATATTTTTAGGATGTCCATACTCTTCGGTCGTATGAATTTTAAAGAAATTTCGCCAAAAATTGACATCTACATTACCTTTAAAAGCATCAATAAATCTTTGTAAAAGTGGAAGTATATTATCAATCCAATCATCTATTTCATAGCCTTTTAGTTGTGCTGTTTTATCATATAAATTTTGCCAATCCGATGCTGTACCTTCTAGGGTGATACTGGGAATTCCACAAATACAATATAAATAAACATATTCAAAATAAGCCTTGAATGTATTCATTGTAGTGGCTTGACTGACTATTTTTTCCGTCACTCCTGTTGTACTAAAATCAGCAATTAAGGTATCTACCAAAATGGCATCAACTTTTTCTCTAAGTTGATTGGTGAAAAAATCAGTCATCCCTTCTACATTTAGCTTTTCATTACTTTCAAATGTGAGCGTTTCTTTATTTTTAAGATGTGGAAATAGAGGTTTGCCTTGCTTTGCCAGAACATTAATATGAAAAGAGAAGCCTTGTGTAATTACCAACCAAATCATATCAGGTGATAAAATCAATGGTCGATGCTCAGCATAAGCCAAATAAGCACTACCCACAAAAGGATGATGACCCAAATCAATCAACGTTGACAGATCACAAGGATAAGTTTTAACAATAGTACGATTGTACTTACTTAAAACTTGTTCTAAGGATTTATATTCTTGCGGAGTACCTTCAAAATCAAGCGATTCGATTTGTAAGGTGATATTTGAAGAAGAGCTTGAATTAAGGGTAGAGATAGAAGAAGTCGTAAAGATTTGCTGCATAAAGAATTAGATTTGATGATTGAAAAAAGAACACGGTTCTTTAAACTCGAATATTAGGTCTATTAGTTCCTTTTTGGTTAAGTTACTTATCAGAGAGTGTACTTTTTCTGTTCTTACGGCTTGGAAGATTCCCAAACGAGTTCGGAATGACAGTTTTGGGTTTTAAGCAGCAATCAAATCAATACTTTCATTGATGATTTCATCCATCATATCTATAATGTCGTCTTCTTCAATACCTGCCTTAATAAGGTTTCCTAATAAGTCAAATCCGACATTTAAAGCATATAAGGCTACTTTATCCTCTTTGAGTTCAATATGAAAAACGGTATGATGCCTGTACTCATTATTATGCCATCCAATACAAAGCACTAGAAAGTTTACTTCTTCCTTATCTATAAATAATTGGTATTTTAATTTTGGTTGAATGGATGAGGTGTAATTATTCCAAACTTGTAATTCTTTTAAAAGAATATTGCGATGTTTAGTTAGTTTTTCCATTACGAAATTAAGCCATTACGAACTCATTTTGATTAGATACCATATATTCCAAATTATCAATAATATCTTCTGATGCAATACCTGCATTTGTTAAATCACCAATAATATCAAATGCTGCGGTACATTCGTACATCCAAACTTTATCCCCTTTTAATTCAAAATGAAATATAGTTCCATAGGTATAAATATCACGATCCATTCCAAAACACATTACAATAAAGTTAGTCTCATTTTTATCAACGATTAACCGATAAGTTAAATTGGGTTGAATGGATGAAGTATAATTATCCCAAAATTTGAGTTCTTTTAAAAGAATATTACGATGTTTAGTTAGTTTTTCCATGTCAATATTGTTTTTCTTTGTGTATCTACAACAATAAATTTTAATTGGTATTGTTGAATCCTTTTTAACAAAAAAGGTTTTTGATTGATGCGTTTCCAAGCTTGATTTGAAACGGCTAGATATAAATCTATTTCTAAATTTTCATCTGAAAAAGCATCTCTGTAAAACATGTACTGTCCGAATGCTCCATAAAATTCATGAATTAAATTTAATCGGCTAAAGGACTTAATTTCAACGGCAATTTTATCATTATTTCTACTAGCAATAACAAATCTTTCAACCTTTAAATCTATTCTAAAAGTTGAACCTGCGGATTTTATAATATAGGGATCAGCTTGAATAAACCACCCTTCCTTTTCAAGTGCCAGCTTTACGGCGTCATGAATATTATCTTTCCGAGACATTGATTTTGAGTTAACAATCCTGTTACAAGATACAACGATTACCAACATTTTCAAACTTCTAATGCCCTATT
>CAYLSF010000318.1:0-7280 GCA_964385675.1 uncultured Saprospiraceae bacterium | reverse complement strand
ATACTTCTGCCCCATACGCCTGCCCAATACCATTTAGAATTTCAGTTTCCAAGTTCGGATTTAAAATCAATTGGGCCAAATCTTTGTATTCATTCATACTTTCAATGTCCTTATAATAGATTTCCAATGAGGTTTCCCAATTGTTTAAACCAAAATTTTTAAAAATACCAATACTAAAATTATTAGAAATTTGTGGTCGAATATATTGATTACTCACTTGCCATAAATCCACAGGTGTAGCCGATGTACTATTGGATAACAAATGAATATATTGATACAAGCGATTATAACTTAACTTAATGGAGCTTGATTCATCCAAGCTAATTTTTAAAGAGACCCGAGGTTCCCAGCCTGTGTAAGTTTGAATCACTTGCCTGCTTGAGTACTGCGTAGAATCAATTACATTAATAGGGGCTAATGGTAGATTAGGTTGATATTCTAAGACTTGACTAGGCCCAAAGTTTTGAAACATCGAAAATCGAACGCCCATAGATAGCGAAACGTCTGGACTAACAATATACTCATCCGAAATATAAAATGCCAATTCATGCCCTTGATCTCTATCTAAATCCACAGGAACTAAAGCATCAGAACTGGACTCAATTGGTAATAATTGTTCATTTTTACTATTGTATAACGTCCATTCTACCCCTGCATCAATACCATGCTCAATGGAAGGAGCATAATAAAAGTTCTGTTTTAACTTGGCATAGGTTAAGCCATTTCTCAATTCAGAAGCATCACTACCACTCAAATCTTCAAATCCACTATCATAATTACCAACACTGATATTCAAGTCTGAGGAAAATCCATCAGAGATTAATTTTTGCCATTCTAAAGAGATTAACTGCGTACTCCAATTATAACCAAAATCTTCTACCAAACCCTGCGTTGATTCAAATCTAAAATCATCATAACTCGTATAAGCCGTCAATGAAATCGTGTTACCTTGTCCTAATCGGTGGGTAATTTTTCCTGTAATATCGTAATAGTAGGTTGAGCTACCTTGTAAGGTCGGGACTTGTGTTGCTCGGAGTAGATAAGTCGGATACGCCGTTCTTGCCCCAACTATAAATGAAGTTTTATCCGTTGTAATTGGGCCCTCATAGGATATACTACTTGATGCAATACCGACCCCTAAATTACCTTTATAATTTTGAAAATGTCCATCTTTTAAATCCACTTCCAATACAGAGGATAATCGTCCTCCAAATTTAGCAGGAATATGCCCTTTATACAAAGAAACATTTCGTACCAAATCAGGATTGAAAACTGAAAAGAACCCTAAAATATGAGACGAGTTAAATACCAATGCTCCATCCTGTAAAATTAAGTTTTGATCCACATTTCCACCCCGCACATTAAAGCCACTCGCTCCCTCCCCTACCGAACTCACTCCTGGCAACAACATCAAACTTTTTACAATATCCACCTCTCCCATAAAGGCGGGTAATTCTGTAATTTCCTTGATAGACAATACTTCCAAACCCATTTTAGTCGATTGTACATTTTGCGTCGCACTTTCGCCTTCTACCACAACCTCTCCTAATCGAACGGGTTTATTCTCCAAGGAAATATCAAAGTTTGCATCTGAAAAAACTTGAATCGGTACTTGATAGGTTTGATAACCAATAGATTGAATCTCAATTTCATGTCGCCCTATAGGTACGGATAATTTATAATTACCATTGACATCAGAAACAGTTGCTAAATCCAACTCTCTTACATAAAAAGTCGCTCCAATAATGGGGTCTTTAGACTTTTCATCAAAAATACGTCCAGAGACTAAGGCTTGTCCTGTGGTACTTATATTGGTTGAATCTCCAATTTTGTAAATACTGACTTTCGCTTGATTCGGGTCAATCCGTTTGGTAGCTTGTTCATATTGCGTAATGTAAAAAGACCGTGTGTATTCTTTAGATAAATCCGCCTCTTTAGCTGCAATCACCGCATACGTGCTGTAATCCATATACGCCACGCCTTTTCCTTTAAATAATTCCGTAATCGCTTCAAAAAGTGGGACATTATCAAAATCAACGGTCATCTTATCATTAGGCAACCACACTTTTTTAAAGTAAAAGTTAACCGAATATTTAGATTCTAAATCCGCCAAAATTTCTTTTAACGGTACATCTTGATAAGAAGCCGTGATACGAAGACTATCTAAATTTTGCCCTATCAACACTTGACTACTTAACAGTATTATTACAATGACTAAAAATCGAAGCATAGTTAATTTGGTCTTGATTTAACTGTAACTTTAAGGTATTACAATAGAGTGTAAAGTTTTGAGTTTGTACTTGATTTTAACATAATGCCCTAAAGTATATTATTGAGTTAAATTGTAATTAACCTAACTATATCATTAATTTGCAATACCAATAAATTTTATAATCCAACTACAATATGAAATCAAATATTCTAATTACGGGTGCAACAGGTCTATTAGGACAAACTCTTCTTTCTATTATAGCTAATCAAAAATATAATGTTACAATTGCAAGCCGTAAAAATCCCCTTCTTGATTTAAACTATCAATGGCAGAAATTTGATTTATCCGACAATAGTTCTAAAGTTAATTTAAAAGGAATTCATACTATTTTTCATTTAGCCTCTAGCACAAAAAAATACAATTACGCAATAGATGTCAAGGGTACAGAACGTTTATTACATCTTGCGAAACAATCCGATATTCAACACTTTATATATATATCTGTAGTTGGAGTAGATATTATTCCTATCAAATATTTTAAAATTAAAAGAGCAGTTGAGGAAGTTGTACAACGTTCTAACATTCCGTATACGATCTTAAGGTCAACACAATTTTTTGAGTTTTTTGAACTAGAAATAATCAAGTATCTAAAACTCCCTGTAGCCGTTATACCTAATAAGATTGTCTATCAACCGATCGAAACACTATTAGTAGCTAAAAAATTATTAGAGATTCAATTGAATTCACCACTCAATCAAATAATAGAAATTGGTGGAAGCGAAATGCTAACCTTAGGAGAAGCGAGTCAAATTTGGCTAAATCATCAAACTCAAAAAAAGTATATATGGAATATTCCAATAGTCTTATTAGGAAAATTTGGAAAAATAATGAAAAATGGAGGACTCGCAACTCCTTCAATCACTCCCAATAGTTTGAATTGGGAAAACTGGCTAAAAAAGAATCGGTCTTAATTTGCCAAATCCCTACAAAATCCCGTCACTCATCTAATTTATCTCTCATTCCAGCAAATTATTCACAAATTACAGTTCAATCACACTACACATGAATCAGTTAAACAATCGCATAGTTATCATTGATGCCCTCAGAGGTTTTGCATTAGCAGGTGTTGCCCTTGCACACATTACAGAACAATATATTGCGGGCCCTCCTCCAGAGGGATTTATGGAAGGCATCAATAGTTTGCCTGATAATATTCTGATGGGCATTTTGGGCTTTTTTATTTCAGGTAAATTCTTTGCCTTATTTTCCATTTTATTTGGGTTGAGTTTTTCGATTCAAATGGATTCTGCGGCTAAGCGAGGAGAAGATTTTTCTTTACGCTTTTTGTGGCGGGCGGTTTTGCTATTTGGAATTGGTTACGTGCATCAGCTATTTTATAGAGGAGATATTTTAACGATTTATGCGGTGCTTGTTCCTTTTCTCATTCCTTTTCATAAACTCAGTAACAAGTGGATTTTAGGCTTCGCGGCTATCTTCTTTTTAAGTCTTCCCCGATTTATTGCCTTTGCCATTACGGGTAATAATAATTTGTTCGGTTTACCCGATGGCTTCCAAAATCCGCTGGAAACGGCTTATTTTGAGGCACTACAATCAGGTACATTACTAGAGGTATTTGAGCAAAATGCAGTGTATGGTATGAAAACCAAAATGAATTTTCAGCTCCTCATATTTGGGCGATTCTACTATACGTTTGGTTATTTCTTATTAGGGCTTTGGTTGGGTAAAATTGGATTTTTTAGAGATATTAAGAAATTTGATCCTTATTTCCAAAAAGTAGTTATATGGACATTAGGTATATTAGTTAGCGGCTTTTTACTAACAGGTGCGTCTTTTGCAACCGCCCCTCAACCTGTAGATTTTTCCCATTGGCAGCATATTTTGGGTATCAACTTCTTTGATTGGGTGAACTTAACCATGACAATTCTTATCATTTTAGTATTTGTGTTTTTATATCAAAAAGAAGAATGGCAAAGGCGATTGATGTTTTTTGCACCGTATGGCCGAATGGCATTAACCAATTATATTTTGCAATCCATCATTGGCACTCTTATCTTTTTTGGATGGGGCTTAGGTTTAATCGGTCAACTTCGAGGAATTTACTTGGTATTAATTGGAATCACCATAATCACCTTACAAACCTATTTTAGCAAATATTGGCTTCAACATTTTAAATATGGCCCGTTAGAATGGCTTTGGAGAAGCGGAACGTATTTGAAATGGCAAAAATTTAAAAAGTGATGACAGCCACAGGTTATCACAAAATACTCAGATTTTAAATCCGTTTTATTTGTGATAATCTGTGGCTAAATTTTCTTCTAGTTTTTTGGTGGAAACTTAATCACTGTAAACCAATAATCTTGAATGTGCATAATGATTTTTCCAAACTGAGAGAAATCCACAGGTTTCTTGATAAAACCGCTAGCATGCAATTGATAGCTTTTTAAAATATCTTCATCAGAAGTAGAAGTCGTTAATATAATTACAGGGATGACCTTTAATTCATCATCTTTTTTAATCTCCTCTAATACTTCTTGTCCACTGACTTCTGGCATATTTAAATCCAATAAAATCAAGTCTGGCGTCCGTGCATTTTCATGGCCATTTCTCTTAAATAAGAAATCTAGTCCCTCTTTTCCATTTCTACAAATATTGAGATTATTGGCTATTTTTCCTTTTTTGAAGGCTTTTTTCGTTAAGATAATATCCCCCTCATTATCCTCGATTAATAGTATTTCGATGGGTTGCCCAACGTTAGTCATGTTGTATAAACTTTGATATGGTGAAATAAAAGGTTGTTCCTTTGCCGAGTTCTGATTCAAACCAAATATCGCCTCGGTGCCTTAAAATAATACGTTTACATAAAGATAATCCGATACCTGTTCCTTCAAATTCTTCTTTACGATGCAGTCGTTTGAAAATTTCAAAAATACGCTTTTGATATTTAGGATCAATTCCAATGCCATTATCCATCACATAGAATTGCCAATGGTCTTCTTTTTCTTCTCCACCTAACAAAACCTTTGGTTTTTCATTCTTATTGAATTTCAAGGCATTCCCAATTAAATTATAAAAAACAATTCCTAATTGTTCTTGCTCACAAGTAATAAATTTGGGTAAATTATCTTCTACCAAGACCACTGCATTTTTATCTTTAATGCGTTGGCTTAGATCCATTATTTTATTATCAATAATAGACTTCACATTCACATTATTGATAGCTATTTCCTTTCGACCAACTCTGGAATACTCTAGTAAATTTTCAATCAATTTAGACATTCGCTTTACACCATCTACCGTGTATTGTATATAGAGTTTGCCCTCTTCATCTAGTGTGTCTTCGTATTCTTCTTCTAGCAATTCCACGAAGTTGCCTACCATCCGCAAAGGTTCTTGCAAATCATGCGATGCCGCATAAGCAAATTGTTCTAACTCCTGATTTGAGCGTTTCAATTCCCCATTTGATTGTTCTAATTGAAGCGTTTTCAGTTCTAATTCACTTTTTTGCTCATTTACTTCTTGAAGTAAGTTTTGAATTTGTTGGGCATTTTCTCGTTGTTCGGTTACATCTCTAAAACTCCAAACTCGCCCAATAATATTCCCAAACAATTTTTGAGGCTGTGAATATCGCTCCAATATTCTACCATCTTTCAGTTTCAATTCATCAAAACTAATGTACTCTGGATTTTTATATAATTCTTGAATTTTTGATGTAAACTGTCTAGGATCTGCCGCCTGACTTTTTACAAATTCTACTAATTTTTGATCACTTCCTTCATCTATCAATTCCATTGGAATTTGCCAGATTTCCAAAAACTTTGGATTATGACTAATCACTTTGCCCACCATATTCACGACTAAAATACCATCTAAGGTAGCTTCTAGTGTAGTTTCTAATGTAGAATAAGACTTTGCTAATTGATGTTCTATCTCTACATTTTCTGTAATATCTTGTAGTGTACCCGATAACTTAAAGCATTTATGCGTCTCACTAAATCGCACTTCCCCTCTAATCTGAAACCATTTTTTACGCAATCCTACTTGATGTGGAAATCTAAAATTAAAGCTTTGCCCCAATTTGTTGGATTGAATAATGCGGCGTATTAATGGCTGATAATTGGGTATGATACCTAAAATATCTCGCTTAAAAGTTGGCTGATACCCGCTCGGGAAACCTAGCAGATCAAACATTTTATCCGACCATACCATCATTTCCTTCTCCATGTAATATTCCCAACTTCCAAGTTTTGCTATATTTTGAGCATACTCTATGAGGTGTTGTCCTTTGAGTAGTTCTTTTTCCCTTAAATGATTTTCATAACTAAAGAAATTCAAAATACCCAATTGTGCAATCATACACAACATAATCAAACCATAGCTTACATATTGCTCCATTGTAGAAGAATAATGAACGGGCTGAATAGTAATAAACAGTAGCAATAAGATAGATATGAAGAAGATACCATAATAAACGTAATATCGTTGCTTATGATATAAAAAATGTACGACTACGGTTAGAGGAAATAAGAAAATATAAAAATGAATCCAACGCTCTACAATGAACGTTCCCATTAGTACAATTAATCCCGTCGCTACAATAAAGTAATGTTGCAAAAACTTGTGCTGGCGAAAATAACTCAACAATACGCCTATCGTCATTATCCCAAATGCTAATAGACTGATATTCAACATATCAGTTATTGCAAAATATTGATATAAACCAATAGCCACTAATAATACAACAAGGGTAACTACTAGCACTTGATTGATTAATCTGATACGTAAATAATCAAATCGTTGTAGTTCATCTTGAACACCAATATTGGAAATACTTTTCCAGATATAGCCTATTGCTTTCATTCCTATATATCCTCTTTTTGGAAAATGTGTACCATCATCCCTATTCAAAAAATGAATTTGCTATCTCAATTAATCCTACTTATGTCTGTCTTAATAGTTGTGTAAATGAAAATGGCAGCTAATCTTTGAATCTCTCTCGTTGTGGGAATTGATTAGGTTATTTACTACAAAATTAACATATATTATGATA
>CAYLSF010000317.1:5885-7282 GCA_964385675.1 uncultured Saprospiraceae bacterium | reverse complement strand
GTTATTTTTCTCATAAATACAATACCCATTTATCAGTATTTTTATTTCCTCATTTATTAGTATTTTTCAAAAACAATGTAAAAAAAGCGTAAAAACCAATATAAATATTTGATAATCAGCATAATGATAATTAAATTTAATAAAAAATAACTACTGATGGATACTCAAAAAAACGAGTTAAAATTACTAATAGAAGAAGGACACTTGGATGAATCTATCCAAAAACTAAAACAAATACTAATAGCAATGGAAAATATCGACTTATATGATGAGACCATAAAGCTATCTACTAGATATAACTTACTAAATGAACAGCATTATCAAAATAGTATTTATCAACAAGATTTTAATGTAGAGTTAGCTAAAATTACAAATACATTAATAACCATCATTAATAAAGCTTTTTCACCTAGTACAAAGGATATACCACAGACTAAGACAAAACAGCCTTATAATTTATGGTTAGCTACATTGTTACTACTATTAGGGATAGTATCTATATTCTACTATTTAATTTTTCCTCCAAACCAAAATATTAATGCCATCATTACAATACCTGAGGATACTTCTTCGATTGAGTCATTAGATACTATTATACAACCTCAGGTAATAACTAGTCCAACTAAAATTAAAAAAACTTCATCTGATGAAGAAAAACCTAAAATATATAGTGATAACGATAATCAAACACCATCTGAGAAAATCAGCAAACCTAAGAACACTAATAAAAAGAAACTATACATAGCCTTGAAGCCATTTGATGATAGATTACTTAGCAGTGATTCGTTAAAATGGCTTAGTAGAGCTTTTCCTGAAAGTATGACCGAAGCGATTTATAATTATAAAGAACTATATGAAGGACTACAACTTCTAGAAAGATTACAATTAGATGAAATTAACGCCGAAGCTCAATTAACTAACACTAAATCTCAATATATTAAATCAGATTTTCAAATCATAGGCGGATGTCAAGTATATAATAATGGTGTTGTAAAAATTACAATTAGAATCATCAAAGATAATTTATTAGTATATGTTTATAAGCGAACACTTGGTAATACATTAGATATATTCCAATTGCAGGAAGATGTAAATCAAAAACTTGATCAACTTGCTTTAGATGTATTAAATAAGATAAAAGAATACTCAAATTTATAATTCAAACTTAGTTATGTTCAAGCCTAACGCTTATAAAATACTGATTATCAGTATTTTTTTATTATTTTCAATCAAAATAGAAGCAAGAGATACTATTGCTATAATACAGTTTGCTAATCTTCAAAAAAATGAAAAACTAGATTATTTGAGTAAAGGGTTTTCAGAGGTTTTACCAAAAGTATTTGAACAAATCAAAAAATTTCATCTAGTCGAACGTAATCAATTAAAAAAAGCTAAAG
>CAYLSF010000317.1:0-5860 GCA_964385675.1 uncultured Saprospiraceae bacterium | reverse complement strand
AATGGTCTAAAAATGATTCATATAAAGAAATGGGAGAGTTATTAGGAGCGAATAAATTAGTAATTGGCTCTTATCTCTTAGAGAATCAAAATTTAATGGTCAACCTAAGAATTATACAAACACATACTTCTTTGATAGATAGTCTTGTTATAACTAAGGTATATAACGCAAATAATACTTTCAATATGTTCAAATCTATTGGTTTGAAAATTCTAAATAAATTTAATGTAGATCAAGAGGGAATAAACGAATTCAATTCCCTTTTTGCTCAATATGAGACTTTTCAAAATAAAGCCTTTAATCTCCTTTTGAACGGTATGTTAAAGCAAGATAAAAAATCTTATAAGGAAGCCATAGATATTTTTAATCAAGTAATTGAAATAGACTCAGCTTATGGTATAGGATATTTTTTTCGTGGCACTTCAAAAAGTGAAATAGGTGATAATAAAGGTTCGATACAAGATTTAGTTAAAGCAGAAAATACTATCTACCAAGATGATGTTTATTTTTTAATTGGAAGTTGTTACGAAAAACTTGAAGATAGCAATAATGCTATAGAATTTTATTCAAAGGTTAGAGACAGTAAAGAACATGGATATGATGCTTCATTACGATTACAAAAATTAATGCAAAAAGCAACTGTATCGGTAGCTGAACTAGAAGAATTTAAAACGGAGTTTCAAAACACCATTCAACAAAATGTACAATCGCTAGAATTATTAAAAGAACAAATTAAAAATAAGGATGATGCTATTAATAACTTAAAAGAATCTTTAAACCTAAAAGAACAAAGACTTGAATCATTAGAAAATCAAGTTAACATCTTACAACAAAACAATGATACTCTAAAGAAACAATTAGTCCATACTAAGAAAAAATTAAATAAAGTAGCGAAAAACCCACCTACTAAAATTGTTTATGATGGAAAAGAATTAATGATGGATAGCGATAATGATGGAGTACCTGACTTGATAGATAAAGAACAAGACTCTCCTGCTGGTGCAGAAGTAGATACTAGAGGAGTTACCTTAGATAGTGATAAAGATGGATTAGCTAATCATTTAGATAAAGAACCTTATTCGCCTGTTGGTTACAAAATTGATCCCTCTACTGGTATTTCAGAAAAACCTAAAATACCTAAAATTTTAACAGAGAAGGACATTATTAGAATTGGTAGAGAACAAGATTGGGAAGTACAAAAAGTACACCACTACGAAACCGAAAAACTGTATTGGTTTTTACAAATAATTTATTTTGATTTAGATAGTGTAAATATTGGCCCCGAAGATTATCCATCTTTAATACATGTAGCCACAGTATTAAAAAATTATCCAAGTATTAATATTGTCGTTGAAGGTCATGCAGATGCTAGAACAAGTGTAAATTATAATTTAGGATTATCATATAAACGAGCTAAAAATGCTATAGATTTCTTAGTAAGTAATTATGGTATTTCGAGAGACCGTTTAATTTTAAGATATACAGGAGAATCTGCTCCTCTTGTACCAAATTCTCCAAATAATTATATGAACAGAAGGGTAGAATTTAAAGTAGCAACAGGAGGAGAGACTAACATGTCTGCCCCTAGTAAGTAGTAAATATTAAGTCCCATTCTAATCCTAGAGAGAGACTTAACGGAAAATATAAATAAAATTAAACCAACTTCTCCCCCAAAAACTGCCCTGTGTAAGACGCCTCACAAGCCGCCAAACCTTCAGGCGTTCCCATAAAAACTAAGTTTCCACCATTCACCCCACCTTCGGGTCCTAAGTCAATCACCCAATCGGCTGATTTAATCACCTCCATAT
Organism: uncultured Saprospiraceae bacterium; assembly: GCA_964385675.1. Taxonomy (GTDB): domain Bacteria; phylum Bacteroidota; class Bacteroidia; order Chitinophagales; family Saprospiraceae; genus CAYLSF01. The sequence continues at coordinate 4,052 of CAYLSF010000317.1, read as the reverse complement.
TATGCTCAACGACTAGAACGGTATGACCTCGTTCCACCAAAGCATTAAACGCTGCTAATAGTTTGCGAATATCATGAAAATGCAACCCCGTAGTAGGCTCATCAAAAATGAAGAAAACTTTGCCTTGCATTCGTTCTTTAGCGAGAAAAGACGCTAATTTAACCCGTTGCGCTTCACCACCTGAAAGTGTAGAAGAAGATTGACCGAGCTTTACATACCCTAACCCTACATCATTCAACGGTTTTATTTTGGTGACAATATCTTTATGATCTTTAAAAAACTCTAGCCCTTCTTCGATACTCATATCTAGGACTTGAAAAATATTTTTATCCTTGTAAGTAACCGCTAGTACTTCCTCTTTAAAACGTTGTCCATGACATTCTTCACATTCCAACCTTACATCGGCTAAGAATTGCATTTCTACCACAGTCTCTCCTTCTCCCTTACAGGTTTCGCAACGTCCACCTTCTACATTAAAGGAAAAATGTTTAGGTTTAAAGCCATTGATAAGCGATAGTTGTTGATTTGAAAATAATTTACGAATACTGTCATACGCTTTTACGTAAGTCACAGGATTCGAGCGAGAGGATTTTCCAATTGGATTTTGGTTAATCAATTCAATTTGGGTAATTCGCTTTAAATCGCCTTTGATTTCATCAAACTCGCCAGGTTTTATGGAAATAGATTCCCCCAATTCTTTTTTAAGCGTAGGATATAAAATCTTTTTGACCAATGTCGTTTTTCCAGAACCCGATACGCCTGTTACAACGGTTAATGTATTTAATGGAAATTTGACATTTATATCTTTTAGATTGTGTTGTCTTGCCCCTATAATTTCTATAACATCTTGAATCTTACGACGAATCTTAGGAACAGGAATTACCATTCGATTGCTCATATATTGAGCCGTTAAGCTGTGATTTGCTTCATCGTGTATTTTTTCATACGCTCCAGCAAAGACGACTTCCCCTCCATGAATTCCCGCTTCAGGGCCCATATCCACCAAGTAATCCGCATTTTTTATAACATCTTCTTCATGTTCTACTACGATTACCGTATTTCCTAAATCTCGTAAAGATTTTAAAACTTCTACCAATCGGTTGGTATCTCTAGGATGTAACCCCACACTCGGCTCATCCAAAATATACATGGAACTTGTTAGATTACTCCCCAAAGTTCTAGTCAAATTAATACGTTGTGTCTCCCCCCCACTAAGTGTACTTGACAAACGCTCTAAATTTAAATACCCCAATCCGACTCGAAGCATAAATTCTAATCGATTGGTAATTTCTAAAACCAACCGTTTGGCTATCGTCTGATCATAATCACTTAATTCTAATTGCTTAAAAAAGGCTAATAATTCATCAATTGGTAGATTTACCAATTCCGTAATCGCTTTTCCTCCAATTTTTACGTAAGTCGCTTCTTTTCTCAATCGTCCACCTTCACAAACAGGGCAAATTGTTCGACCTCTATATCGAGCTAACATCACTCGATTTTGAATTTTGTAGGCTTTCTCTTCCAACTCTTTGAAAAAAGCATCAATTCCCTCAAAATAGCGATTCCCTTTCCAAAGTAGTTTAACTTGTTTCTTAGTTAAGTGACGATATTCCTTATGAATTGGAAAATCAAAGTGATGAGCATTTCTCACTAAGTGTTCCTTCCATAAACCATACTTCTCCCCTTTCCAGCAAGCAATAGCTCCTTCATAAACCGATAGTTTCTTATTTGGAACGACTTTATCCACATCTATTCCAATTACTCTACCATATCCTTCACACTTGGGACAAGCTCCAAACGGATTATTATAATTAAATAACAACGGTGTTGGCTCTGGAAAGATTAGACCATCTAATTCAAACCGATTATTAAAATTGGTAATCCCCTCTCCTAAAATCTCCACCAAACACTCCCCCTCACTTTCATAAAAAGCCGTTTGTACAGAATCTCCAATTCGTTTAAGATTATCCTCATCCGAATGCTTAACCACAAATCGATCTACAAGTATTTTAATAGCATCAGATTGAGTCGATTGTTCTCCATTTTGGAAACCTTCTAACACCTCTTCTACTCGAACTAATTTATCATCTAACGAAATTCGGGTATATCCTTTTTGTAAATACAAATTTAATTCTTGGGCAATTGTCCGTTCATATTTGGTTTTGAAAGGAATAAACAATTGAATTTTTGTGCCTTCTTCGTGTTGATGTATAAAATCCACCACATCTGATACCTCATGCTTTTTTACTAGCTCTCCTGACACAGGAGAAATCGTTTTTCCAATTCGAGCATATAATAATCGTAAATAGTCGTAAACCTCTGTTAATGACCCCACCGTAGAACGAGCATTTCGGGTACTTACCTTTTGTTCAATCGCTATGGCAGGGCAAATTCCCTTGATAAAATCTACATCGGGCTTCTTCATTCGCATCAAAAACTGACGGGCATAAGAAGATAAGCTTTCTACATAACGTCGCTGACCTTCAGCATATAAGGTGTCAATTGTTATTGACGACTTTCCCGAACCCGACACGCCTGTTACCACTACTAACTGATCTCTAGGAATTGCTAGGTTAACGTTTTTTAAATTGTTGGCTCTCGCCCCTTTGATGTATATTTCTTTATGTTGCACCTTCTTATGTTTGATACAGTAGGTAGTTGTACAGTGAACAGTAAGGAATTAGAATTCACATCTATATGAATATTTACTGCACATTGCCTATTGTCATATTCTGCTCTAGTAAACTGTAAAATTACATTAAAGTTTTTAGTTTTAGTCATCAAACAAATTGTTTCTATAAAAGATTTTTTCGCCAGACCATAAACCGTACAGGTTTCGAAACCTGTACGGTTTGAAAAAAAATTAGTCGAAAAATTTTGTTCTTGGTATATTGTTTGCTACTTTTGAAATATATATCAGTTTATAAGCAACAATATTATTTTTATAGCGTACCATTTGAACTGAGAACTAAACCATTATTATTTCACATCTTAAATGTAATTCTATAGGCGGAAAATTTACACGTATTGCTTCTATGTAGTTATTGTAAATAAACGAATATGCAAGTTAAACCGCTTAATGATCGCGAGCTTATCCGTCTATATTTGAACGGAAATGAAAGAGCTTTTGAAGAGTTACTAACACGCCACAAGAATAAAATCTACACTTCTATCTATCTTTTTGTAAAAGATCAGAGTTTGGCGGAGGATATTTTCCAAGACACATTTATTAAAATCATTGATACTTTGCGTAATGGCAAGTATAATGAAGAAGGTAAATTCGTACAGTGGGCAATGCGAATTGCTTACAACATGTGTGTGGATCATTTCCGTCGTGTAAGACGCAAGCCTACCGTGGCACCTACTGAAACTTTTGATATTTTCAATGTATTAAAAGTAACTGACGATAATGCTGAGGCTCGAATTATCAAGAGTCAAACACACGAAAAAGTACGTCGTCTTGTGGATCAATTACCACCTGAACAACGTGAAGTTGTTATTTTGAGACACTATGCGGATATGAGTTTCAAAGAGATTGCTGCATTAACACGTGTGAGTATTAATACCGCATTAGGACGTATGCGTTATGCACTCATCAATATCCGTAAGATGGTTGCAGAAAAAGAGATTTCTTTACAGTAAGTCATTAAGATGAAACAGAAACAGTTGATAGAACACTATCACCTAACCTAATTATCATCTTAATTACAATTTAGAGAACACGAACAAACAACAACTTCAAGGTAATTTGAATAACACCAACGCTTACAGCGATTTCAAATTAATAGAACAATGAAGTAGTGAAGAGAAAAACAGAACAACATTTACAATTTTGAGCATAAGGGCTTCATCACAATGATGAAGCCCTTATCATTCATACTTAAAGTCTATTTAAATCTTATCAACATTGTTATTCAAATCCAAAATCAAGTTTAGAAGGTAGAAAATTAAAATAATCTAAACTGCTATCTTGTAAATCAATCTATTAAATTTTCAAGTAAAAACTATACCTTAAAGCTTTTAATAATTAATCGAATAAGAAATATCAAAAT
>CAYLSF010000316.1:0-7292 GCA_964385675.1 uncultured Saprospiraceae bacterium | reverse complement strand
ATCGAGCCGGCTCCGACCCCTAAGTAAAACCTCTATCAAGAACTTTGAAGTTTTAAGACAATTAAACTTATTATTTATTTGGATTAAAATCATTCCATTTTCTCATCAAATAATCTTGATTTGAACTAGCCCATTGAATAACTTTTTTTCGTTGAGTTTTAGGCAATGCACCTGCATAGGTTTCTAAATTAGAAATTTCGATTAATTCCTCCCATTCGCCATATATAGCATGGAAATGAGGTGGATTATGATCTCTAAAGTAGGTGTAGATTTTGATTGAGTTAATGATCTTGATACATGGCATTGTTAAATTTTTTACAAAAATACTAAAAGTTAACTAATTAGTCAACTTTTCTACAAAAGAAAGATATTTAGAGAGACTATGGCTACTTACGGAATCCCGATACCTTCCGACTACTGTATGGACAGTATTGGGATTACGAAAACTGTTTACCGTGTAGTCTAGATTATTTATCCACTACCGTTAAAGTTTGTTAAAAAACAAACTGTGGCATCAATAAAGCTTATATTTATATAGGATTCATCAATAGTTCTGATAGTAGCCTAATAATCAAATTATTAGGAAAAATTATAAAAAAGTAGTAAATTGCTGTAACTAAGTTAGGTTACATATCGTCATAGATAAAAATTGCCAATTCATCGAAGAATTTGCAACCTTAGTCAAAAAGTATTGTCTTTAAGATTGTATAAATTATTTAGCACACGATGTATAACATCGAATAATTTGTATGAATTTTGGATAAAAGCTGAATCATCTGAACTTTTTTGAGTAATGATTTGTAGGACACTTGTACCTACAAACCTTAATTAAGACCTGATATGAAAAATAAATCTACTGTTCGCCCAATTTTATTTTCGCTACTCATTATAGCCAGCTTAAGTGCTTATATTTTTGTAAATTTTACAAATTTAGAACCACAACATGTAGTTGAGTCTGAAGCAACTGCTCAACAAGAAGTGCAAAAGGAAGAGTTTAATGAAGAGGATGATGCATTATTTTTGTTAGATGTTGAATTATTGAAATTTGTACTCAAAAAAACAGTTAGCTATATTCCTGTTTTAGAAGTTTAAAATATTGTTTACCATATTTAAAAGGCTGTTTGTCCATATTTTTGGATAAACAGCCTTTTCCATTTTATATAGGTGCTGACAACAACAAAATCAAGGAAATCGTTATTGATTAGAAATAAAATAACATTAAACCAATCAATTACTTATACCACAATCTATGAAGCATTGTATCCAATTTTTAACCACTTTTTTTATATTATTAATTGGCTTATCCTCACAAGCTAGTGAGGTGTATGGACTCATTACCAATGAAAAAGGCGAGCCTTTACCTTTTGCTACGGTGTATGCAAAAGGAACATCGGTAGGAACAACAAGTAATGAAGAGGGAAACTATACCTTAGAATTAAAACCAGGTACTTATCAATTGATTTATCAATATATTGGCTATAAAAAAACGACCGAAACGGTTAAGATTGGTCAAAAATCGATTGAATTAAATGTGGCATTAAAACCTCAATCTGTAGAATTGACAGAAATAGTCGTGGATGCAAATGCAGAAGATCCTGCCTATCGAGTGATAAGGGAAGCCATCAAAAAGCGAAAATATTATTTAGAACAGGTAAAAGCGTATAGCTGTGATGTGTATATCAAAGGTAATCAACGATTGAATGATGCCCCTGATAAAATTTTAGGACAAGAAGTAGGGGACTTAGGTGGGAGTTTGGATACAAATCGGCAAGGGATTGTATATTTATCCGAATCTGTTTCAAAATTGTATTACAAAGCTCCTAATGACTATAAGGAAGAAATGATTTCTTCTAAAGTAAGCGGAAATGACAATGGCTTTAGCTTTAATCAAGCTAGGGCAATGGATTTCAACTTTTATGAAGATAAATTGAATTTAGGTCGCCCAATTATTTCACCTATTTCGGGGGTTGCAATGAGGTATTATCGGTTTAAGTTGGAAGGAACTTATTATGACGAAGATGGACGATTGATCAATCAAATTCAAGTTATTCCTAAGAATGAATATGATCCTGTGTTTTCGGGGCAAATTTATATTGTAGAAAACGATTGGAATATTCATAGTACCGCACTGTATGTAACGAAATCTTCTAGTAAGATTCAATTTTTAGATACAGTCATGCTAAAGCAAGTGCATATTCCTGTTGAAGAGGGGACGTGGAGAATGTTATCGCAAACCATTGAGTTTCGTATGGGTTTATTCGGTTTTGATATTCAAGGGGTATTTACAGGGGTATTTACCAATTATAATTTACAGCCTAATTTCGAACCGTCTTTTTTTACCAATGAAATATTAGTGGTTCAAGATAGTGCAAACCGTAAAAATGAAACCTACTGGGATAGTATTCGCCCGATTCCTTTGACGGAAGAGGAATCTGTAGATTATGTGAAGAAAGATAGTATTCAAGAAGTACGAAGCTCAAAAAAATACTTAGACTCGGTAGATACAGAAAGCAATCGCTTTAAGATTATGAATGCTTTATTCGGTTATAATTATTCAAAAAGCTACGAGCGAGAGTCTTTTAACATTGCCCCGCTTATCAATACCATTTCCTTTAATGCAGTACAAGGATGGAATTTAGCCTTGGATATGAAATATCGTAAGGCGTTTGATGATTACAATGGACGATGGTATTCTATTCAGCCTAAATTGCAATATGGATTTTCAGATAATGAATTAAGAGGTTCTATCACTTACGAACAGCGTTTTAATCGCTTAAATTATCGAGCGATAGAGGCAAGTTTTGGACATGAACTCACACAATTTAATGCAAATGAACCTGTTTCAACAGCACTCAATGCGTCTTATTCTTTATTTGATAAGCAAAATTTGATTCGACTGTATGAAAAGTCATTTGGGAAAATTGGATTTAAACAAGAAATTTGGAATGGTGTCTATTTTAAAACTTCGCTAGAATATGCCAACAGACGACCTGTGGGTATCACAACTCAATATGATTGGTGCAATTGTGATGATGAAAGTTATGCGGATAATATTCCGAATAACCTTAATTATGAATTTAGTCCTGATGCTCATCAAGCTTTAATTTGGGAAGCAAGGGTACGCCTTAGATACCAACAAAAGTATTTATCCTATCCAAATCGCAAAATTCTATTAGGTTCAAAAGTACCCGATTTATGGTTGATTTATCGCAAAGGAATTAATGGATTGGGGAGTGATGTGGATTTTGATTGGGTGGGATTTGAAACACAAGAAGGCTTTCCCATAGGTACAGCGGGTTTTTCTCAGATTAAAATTACAGGAGGAACATTCTTGAATACGAATCAAGTGGAATTTGTAGATTTTAATCATTTTAATGGAAATCAAACGACGGTAGGGAACCCTGCTGGCTATTTAAATTCGTTTAATTTATTGCCTTATTATTTTCGAAGTACCACCGATTCGTATTTAACGGCACATTATCAGCATAATTTTAATGGATTTATATGGGATAGATTACCGCTTTTAAAGAAATTAGGATTTTCTGTAGTAGGTGGTGCAAGTGCTTTGATTATAGATGAACAAGATCCCTATTTTGAACTTAATGTAGGAATCGACAAGATAGGTTGGGGTATTTTACGATTATTACGAATTGATTATTATATGTCTTTCGACCAAAACGGTCAGTTGGATAGTGGCTTTATTTACGGAATTAAAGTGCCTCTAAACTAAAATTCAATTCCCAAATCACAAACTCCAAATTTTAATGTTAAAATTAATTTTGGAATTTGGAGTTTATGACTTGGGATTTTTACAAGTAATAACTTGTGTTAGAAATATTTAAAATTATGATTTTCTTCAATTTTTAGAAGTGTTTCATAAATCAATCGAATCACATTTTCTACATCATCTTTATGAGCTGTTTCTACGGTTGTGTGCATATATTTCAATGGTAGGGAAATCAACACAGAAGGAACACCGCCATTTGAAAAGGCAAAGGCATCTGTATCCGTACCTGTACTTCTAGAAGATGCAGCTAATTGGAAAGGAATTTCTTTTTCTTCCGCAGCATCTAATACTAAACCTAAGAGTTTGCGATGTACAGCAGGTGCAAAAGTTAACTCAGGTCCTTTCCCTGCAGTAACTTCTCCCAACTTTTTGACATCCATCATTGGTGTAGTCGTATCATGACAAACATCCGTAACAATGGCAGCATGAGGCTTAATCGTATCCGCTATCATGGTAGCCCCTCTCAATCCTACTTCCTCTTGTACTGCATTGACAACATATAAAGCAAATGGCAATTCAACATTATTTTCTTTCAATAAACGGGCAACCTCTGCAATACAGAATCCTCCCATTTTATTATCTAATGCACGACCTACGAAATACTTATCATTCATAACCATAAGTTCATCTGGATAAGTTACCATAGCTCCTATATGAATTCCCATTTCTAGGACTTCCTCTCTTGACGTAGCACCGACATCTAAAAATATATTATTAACGGTAGGACTCAACTTTGCCTTATCACCTCTTCTTACGTGTATGGCTGGCCATCCGAAAACTCCATCTACCAATCCTTTTTTACCATGTATTTTTACACGCTTTGATGGAGCAATAATATGATCAGAACCTCCATTTCTCAATACATAAATGTAACCATTCTTAGTAATGTGATGTACATACCATGCGATTTCATCAGCATGTGCTTCTATGACAACTTTATATGGCTTTTCTGGATTGATAATCCCATATACTGTCCCATAATTATCTATTTTCCAATCGTCTATGTATGGTTTGATGTAGTCTAACCAAATCTTTTGTCCTGGCGCTTCAATTCCCGTAGGAGCGAAGTTTTTTAAATATTCATGTAAAAACGCCATAGATTTTTCGTTAATAATTGGGGGCTTCTGTGGGGTGTTATTTTCGTCTGAATTTCCTGTCTTTGACATAGTTAATAATGCTTTTTAATGAAAAATAATAGTGTGTTTGCACACCTACTTATTTGGTAAAGTTTTAAAGTCAGTAATGGGTTTTATTATTGATTTAAAAATTATACTCCGAAGAATTATTTAACAAATTTGATACCTAAACCCTAAAAAAAATCACACTTTCCAAGTTTGAGGTGATTTTCGCCATTCTTGCAAGGTTTTTAACATCTCAGGTTCAATATAGTTGGTTTCAATAGCAAATTGAACTAAAGTATCATAATTGCTTAATGTTGCGAATGGAACATTTGCAGCTTTAAAATTTTGAACAGCCGTATCAAAACCATACGTAAAAATAGCTAACACACCACAAATATTAGCGTTTACTGCTTTTAAAGCATCTACGGCTTTCAAGCAGCTCCCACCTGTAGAGATTAAATCTTCTACCACCAAAACATTGGCGTCTTCTTTCAATTCTCCTTCTATCAAGTTTTTCATTCCATGCCCCTTTGCTTTGCTTCTAATATATACAAAAGGTAGCCCTAAAGCATCAGCTAATAATGCACCATGTGGGATACCGGCGGTAGCAACACCTGCTACGACATCGAATGGTTGGAATTGCTTAGATTGTTCTACTAACGATTGCTTAATAATGTTTCGTGCAGTAGGGTAGGAAAGGACTTTTCTGTTGTCGCAATAAATTGGTGATTTGATACCAGAAGCCCATGTAAAAGGATTTTGTGGGCTTAATTTTATTGCTTTTATTTGTAAAAGTTGTTGAGCAACTTCACTAGCTGTTATCATAGATTTCAGTTTCCTAATTTAGAACACTATTGAGAATATCTCAAATTAAATTAAATATTCCACAAATGTATAAAATCTATATCAACAATACACCTGTTTTTTTGGTCGATTCAGAATATGCCAAAACCTTGACACAAGATGCTAAAAACTTAGTCAATAGATATATCAATCATCGAAATTTATTTCAAGTGATTAACCTATTGGAGAATAATGATCAGTATGAATCGGTTACCCTACATTCCAAGAATTTAGAGCAATTAAAATCGGAATTTTTTGGCGTTTTTAAAATTGTAGAAGCAGCAGGAGGGGTTGTGTTTAATGAAGCAAATGAGGCTTTAATGATTTTTAGACGTGGATTTTGGGACTTACCCAAAGGGAAAATTGATAAAGGAGAGACGAAAGATGAAGCAGCATTAAGAGAAGTACAAGAAGAAACAGGCGTTCAGCAATTAGATTTGATTCAACCTATCTTAACGACTTATCATACTTACCGAAATAGAAAAAATTTACGTTGCCTTAAACCAACTTATTGGTATCTGATGAAAACTACAGATATGGAACTAGCTCCTCAAACAGAAGAAGATATTGAAAAAGCAGTTTGGATGAATTTGGAAGAATTTTTAGGAAGCGAACAAATAGTATATGGAAGTATTTTGGATGTGCTGCGTCTTGTGTGAAATTTTAGTAATATGTACTACAACTTCATGAAAGTTTAAAAAGCAAATCTTTGGATTCCACTCCTTTTTAATTATTGGAATTTGGGACTTGGAATTTGCGACTTCGTTGTTATGTGGGTTTTGTTTTTGTGTAAACTTCGGTAATGTTTATTGTTCGTTATTTTTAGCTAAATGATAAATCTTGTAATACTTCTATATGTGATATGTGTTCAAATTTTATTATTCACGAATTAATCGTACATTTTTTACAGAATTCCACTCTGTTGAACTATCGGCGTAATATTTTACGAATACTTTTCCATCTTTGATTTTTCCAACTTGAGCTATTCTGTAAACCGGATTGCCTTCTTTTTTACAGAAAACTTTATCTCCTTTTTGGATAGCTAAAAAGGAAACTTGTTCCTTTAATAACCATTCGCCTTCCTCATCTTGAAATTTTACAAAATACTTATTGCCTTCGATTTTTTCAATTGTTGCAGGGTACCAAAACTCATCATAACTCCAATTTGCAAATACAGTAGAACCAGCCGTTAAAGCAGCAGGCGTTTCTTCCATAATATCGAAGAATGGACCTTCTTGTGCAAAAGATGAAGTAAAAGCAGTTATTAAAATTAAAGTGGTGAAAATTATTTGTTTCATGTCAATCAAGTTTCTTTGTTATTAATTACACTACAATCATATTAAGATTTTATTGTATGCGTTTTTAAAAACTTTTCACTTTGTGACATTGTAAATTGCAATAACGAAGCCAATTTGTAAAGACTATCAATGAGTTAGGTTTTATATCTGTTTCGGTTTAAAATTATTTTTTATTAGTTATTTTTATAATATTTATTGAATATATTTTTCAGTCAATTAGAGATTTATTTAAAATACATTTAA
>CAYLSF010000315.1:0-7299 GCA_964385675.1 uncultured Saprospiraceae bacterium | reverse complement strand
CGTGATGCGGTGATTGGCAGGGTCAACGCTGGTAATCGTACCCGGTGCTTGCCACGCATTAGTGGACATCGCATTAGAATGTCTTTTAAAAATGTTATATGACGAAGCGGCATTGTGGGTAAACCATCCTGTTGGGCCAGTGAAAATCATAGACGCACCAAGATTGCTGTTGATAGTGCCATAATTATCAACAATCCAATAAGCGGTACGGTGTGCATTGCGGTGTGGTCGTCTTCCGTGAAAACCTTCGCCTGTTAAGTAACTCACTACGACATCGCCATTGGGATGAACCGTTGGAAAATCAATATCCAATCGGGTTTCTTTTCCATTTTCATCAAAAGAATAAACGCCTGTAGAAGTGATATTTTTAGTAATGGCAATTCCTGTTGCAACAGGTACATCTGATTCGGCAAAAGTCGCATCTCCTTGTAAGGTAATGGTTCTTCCTGCTACTTTGTCTTTCATCACACCATTGCAATTGTCAAATTGATAATAGGTAACTAAACCATTTGAGCAATTAAATTGAGTACGCTTGGCGGAAAGGTGCATACTTTCACGGATTTGAGTTTGCGTTCTTTCAGCGTTCCAAATTTTTAATTCATCAATAAAGCCTTTGAAGCGTTCACCGCCGCCATTATTGTAGCCTAAAGCAATTGGTCGATGACTATTGCTTTGGTTATAAGCCACACCATTGCTAATGACCTCAACGCCATTCAGGTACACTTTGGTAGCTGAGGCATTCAGAACAACCGCTACATGATACCATCGAGATGGTAAAATGGTCGTATTGTAAGAAGAAGCTCCATGAGTATTCCAAATCAATAATTTGGTTGAACTGGCATGGATAGAAATTCCTGCACTATTACCGCTTCGTTTGGCAAATAGTGTCTTATTCGCATTTTCAGTTGAAGTCCAATCGGGTCTAAACCATAATTCTACCGTGTGTCCTAATAGGTCAATTTCTTCGCCATTATCAATATAAGCTTGGTCACCACTGCCATCCAAATACAAGGCTTCATTGGCATTGCCTTTGATTGGACAAATTTCTTGAATATTATTGGTCAATACAAATTGTGAAAAATCGGAAACATTGGAAAGGGTGATTTGATTAGCACCTGTATTTACATTGGAAACAAAACCTGTTCTATTCCATGCGTCGGTACTCAAAGCATTAGACGCTCGTTTGTAAGCACCGTATTTTAAAATATTATTGTCAGCTACCCAACCCGAAGGAGCAGTGAAAGTCATCTCGGCATTCAAACATTCAGTATTGCTGTAATCATCGACTATCCAATAGCGATTATTAAGCGCATTCGCATCGGGTGCTGTGCCGTGTGCGCCTTCGCCTGTGAGATAAGAAACGACGACATCAGCATTAGGTGCAACTGTTGGGAAGTTAATATCCAAATTCGTTTCTCGACTGCCATTATCAAAAGAATGATTGCCTGTTGAAGTGATATTTTTTAACACGGCAACACCTTTTGCAACAGGAACATCAGAGGTGGCAAAGGTCGCATCATTAACCAATGTTCCATGATAATTACCGATTTTATCTTTAAAACTACCATTGTCATTATCAAATTGGTAATAAGCGACTAAACCCTCATTGCACAAGGATTTTATATCCACGCTTAAACGCATATTTTCCCGAATTTGGCTTTGTGTGCGCTCGTTGTTCCAAATTTTCAACTCGTCAATATAGCCTTTGAAATATTCGCCATTGTTGTTATTTGAACCTAAACCAATTGGTAAACCATTACCGCCTTGATTGTAAACCATACCATTATCTAAGTGTAGCACACCATTGATATATACGTCTGTACCTGCATCCGTAAACACACAAGCAATATGATACCATTGATTGGAATTGAAGGTATAATTGATAAAATTGGCGTTTGAACCATTATAAATAGCATATTGGCTGGATTTGACATGAATAGATATAGCCGTACCTCCGCTGCTTCGTTTCGCAAATAAAGTTTGAAAAGCATTTACATTGCCCGACCAATCTGGGCGAAACCACATTTCGACCGTATGATTTTTTAAAATAAGACTTTCACCATTCGCTATATCTGCTTCATCGCCTGAGCCATCGAAATACAAGGCTTTGTCCGCAATGGTTTGAGGTGGCGTGACAGCTTCGCCTGTTACGGGTAAATTTTTAGGAGATGCACCAAAATTATGTATAATTTGTTGATTAAAAGTGTTTGCTCCACTTGGTACAAATTTTACATAAATTGTGGTTGGATTGAGTGTGCCACTATTGTGAGACAATGAAAGATTACTACTCCAATTACTATTTTGATTGAGCGATATCTGAAAATCATTCGGTGCATTAATGGTCACATCACTACTCAAGCCAGCTCCCGAAATCGTATAAGACAAAACATCGCTGACATCATTGGTCGTCATTTTACAAAAATTCAATGCTATTTCCGATAAGGCAACGATTGCACCATCCGAACGAGTAACGAAATATTGACCATATTGACCAATACTTGGAAAAGTAACGGTATTGTTAGCAGCATCGGCACTATTCGCATTCTTTAAAAATATCCAATTATCGTCCGAGTTTGCTGTTCTGCCATAGAGTTTAAAAGCGATTGGCGTAGCGGCTTGTTGTGCTGTGATATTTTCGCTGAGCGTAAAGGTCAAATCTGCACTGATACCGCTATTATTCGTATAATGATTACTGACCCAATATTGACTATTCAATGCAATATCACCTCCGTCAATACCTGTCGTACCATAAGGTGCAGTATTGATTTTTGATAAAGTAATAGACGCTCCACTTTGTGTCGTATAATTAGCAGATAGATTGGTGGTAGAAAAATTGACGGTGCCGTTGGCTTCGGTTTGAGTTTCGGCAATGCCTTCGCCTACAGGTTCGGCTGCTGTAACCAAAGTTGGGCTGCCGATAAGTGTACCATCGTAGTTTCCAACGACATCTTTCAACACATTTCCACTAAAATTCTCAAACTGATAATATAACCTCAAACCGTCCGTGCAACCTTGTGTCACTTCTTGGGTAAGGTGCATATTTTCACGAATTTGCTGTTGCGTACGAGCCGTTTCCCAAACTCTCAATTCATCTATTTGTCCATTGATATTATTGCCATCCCAATAGCCAATATCAAAATTACTCCAAGCATTTGGCATTACTGTACTTGGTTGTGAACCGACCAATAAACCATTGTGATAAACTTTTAATAAACCATTGTCAAAAGTAACAGCAATATGACTCCATTCATTGACTTTCAGCAAGTTGGCAGCCGTTTGTATTCTGGAATTACCACTAACAGCAATACCTGTAAAAAATGAACCATCAGCTGCTGCATGAAATAGGAATTTATCCCAACCTGCGCCGATATGATGATTATAATTGGTTAGTGTAAATGGTTTTAACCAAAATTCTACCGTAAAAACAGTCGGTTGCCAAGTAGCTAAACCTGGCACATAGATATAATTACTTGGAACAGTGGTCTGCATCGCCATTCCTGCGACATCAGCAGCTTCTGCTAAAGCAAGACCCGAAATATTCAGACTTCGTAGATTGATACCATCCGAGAAATGTGTGATTTCTCCTGTAATGTTGCCTACAGTCGTTGGTTTAAATTTGACATAAATTGTGGTTTGACTAACAGAACCGCTACTTTGAGCAAGCGTAATTGGATTGCTGCTAAAACCACTATTCGGAGCTAAAGAAATTTCAAAACCCGTCGGCGGTGTAATCACAATACCATCTGTCAGCAAGCTACCTTCTACGGTATAGTTCGTCACCGTTGGACTATAAACATTAGGTGTGGTTGTGCAAAATGTACCATTTAAAGCCGTTGCAGAAATCACGGACGATGTACTTCCTGCCACCAAATATTGACCATATTGAGTGACGTTTGAAAAAGTAACCGTATTCGTGGCAGCGACGGCACTACTCGCATTTTTAATCAATGTCCAAGAGCCGTCTTCATTCGTATTTCGACCATAGAGTTTTAAAGACAACGGATTATTTTCCCACTGTGTCGTGATATTATCGGTTAATGTAAAAGTCAAATCCACGTCCAAATTGCCGTTATTGGTATAGTGATTACTCACCCAATATTGGCTATTCAAAACTATATCGCCCGCATCAATACCCGTTGTGCCATAAGGCGCCGTATTGATTTTTGAAACCGTCACTGATGCGCCGCTTTGATTGGTGTAATTAGCCGTAAGATTAGTTGTAGAAAATGCAACTGTACCGTTGGCTTCCGTTTGCGTTTCGGCAGTTCCTTCACCGACAGGTGCTTTAGCGGTGACTAAAGTTGGACTATTAATCACCGTTCCATTGTACTTACCTGTTACATCATTTAAGATATTTCCATTAAAACTTTCAAATTGGTAATACACTTTCAAACCATCTGAACAACCTTGTGCCACCTCTTGGGGGAGGTGCATATTTTCACGAATTTGCTGTTCGGTACGCGCCGTTTCCCAAATTCTAAATTCATCTACTTCTCCATTGATATTGTTACCATCCGATAAACCAATTTTAAAATTACCATTCCAAGCAGTAGGCATTGCAGCATTGGATTGTGTGCCAATTAAATGTCCATTGTGGTAAACTTTCAAAACGCCATTATCAAAAGTAGCAGCAATGTGCGACCATTTATTGACTTGTAAAATTCCACTACCTGTTATTACTCTCGAAGCACCTAAGCCTGTTCCCACATAAATAGAGCCATTGTCTCCTGCATGAAAAAGGAAGCTGCCCCAATCACTTCCAATTTGTTGATTATAATTGGTCAGTGTAAATGGTTTTAACCAAAACTCTACGGTAAAAGTAGTTGGTTGCCAAGTTAAATCTGGAATAGTAATGTAATTATTGGCAGTTGTGGCTTGTATCGCCATCCCTGCAATATCAGCAGCTAATGGAACGGAATTTCCTTCAATTGGTATTATTTTTAAAGTCTCACCATTGGAAATGTGGGTAATATCACCGCTAATTGTTCCCGTAGTAGTTGGTAAAAATTTCGCATAAATCGTGGTTGAACCAATATTGCCGCCTGTCGGCGAAATCGTAATCGGATTACTACTAAAACCACTATTCGCATTCAATGAAATCTCAAAACCCGTTGGTGGTGTAATGACCACATCATGCGTCAAAAAGATGCCTTCAATCGTGTAATTGACTACATTTCCACTATACGTATTGGCAGTCGTTGGACAGAATGTACCATTAACCTCGCTTGATGCAATCACAGGTGCCGTCGTTCCTGCCAAGAGATATTGACCGTATTGTTGGATATTTTGAAAAGTAAGCGTATTGGTTGCTGCTACGGCACTACTTCCATTTTTGATGAGTGTCCAATTGCCATCTTCGCTGGAATTACGTCCATAGAGTTTTAAGGCAATTGGGTTATTTTCCCAAAGTGTGGTGATATTTTCATTAACCGTAAAAGTCGCATCAAAATCCAATACACCCGAATTATCGAAGCGATTGACCACCCAGTACTGGCTACTGAATACCACATCATTCGCATCAATGCTTGTTGTGCCGTAAGGTGCAAGATTAATTTTGGTCGCTGTAACCGATTGACTAGCTTGACTGGTATAATTGTTAGAAAGATTGATATTGGTAAAAATAACCGCACCATTGGCTTCTGTTTGGGTATTGACTACGCCTGTTCCAAATGGAGCGGAGGACGTTACTCTGGTCGCATTGGTCAGTGTGCCGTCGTGACGACTAAAAGCATCTAAGGCATTACCGCTGCTTTCATTAAATTGATAGGTAGAAATCAAATCTGCATCGCAAACTTCTACAATGCGGTGCATATTCTCCCGAACTTCACTGGTTGTAATTGCTTTTTTCCAAATCCGCACTTCATCTATCAAGCCTTCGTATTTATAGTTATAATTTTTATCTGCTCCAATGACGATTGGGTGTGCATTCGTCAAATCCTGTAAGCCACTTAGTTTTTTCTCCTCTTTTAAATTACCATCAATATAAATTCCAACATTTCCAAACTGCCCTGCTCTGGTAAAGCTGACCGCTACATGATGCCATTTATTATCATTATAAGTTTCGGACAAAGAACTTACGTCTATTCTATTGTTACCTGAACCTGCATTGAAAACTATTCGTCCACTTTGCATGGCAATGACCCAACCTTTATTTTTACCATTATTCCAATTTTTATTAGAAATCAAAGCAACATCACTTGCTGTGCTATTCGATTTAAACCATAATTCTATACTAAAGTCTTTATCTGCTCCAAAATCAAAATCCGTATTATTTCTTACGATATTGACATAAGCCGTTCCATCAAAATTCATTGCTTTATCAGGCGAAGTATCAACGAGATTGTCTTTTTTTACAAAAGATAAAGTTTGTGTTTTTTGAATACCATTGCCATCAATGGCTAAGGTAAAGGAATGTATTCCTGCGGTTACTGCATTTAGGTTATTAATAGTAACAGTCGCTGTTGTTGGATTGGTAATCGAAATACTATTGCCATTTGGAAAAGTAGCCGTTGCTCCTGCTGGCAAACCACTCACGCTTAGATTGACATTGCTATTGAATACACCCAATGCTTCTAACTCAACAGAATAAGTAATACTTGTACCCGAACAAAAAGACTGACTAGCATCAATGGCTCTAATTATATAATTATTGGTAGCAGCATCTACGATTTCAAAATCTCCATCCGAAATATCAAAAAAGATATTATCCGCCGCTCGTACCATAATTCGATTGGTCGTACCGACATTATTCGGAACAGTGACACTTGCCGAACCGTTATTCGGCACACCTGTCGCTAAAGTAATCGGATATGTCCAACCACCATCGGTTGACATCAAAATATCAACTACCGAACAACTCACAGGTGCTACATCTGTATTGGCAACATCCCAAGTCACCGTGCGAGTTTGCCCAACACTGCCCCAAATACTACCGCCATTCGGCGTAGTCACTTCAAATGGTCCAGCATTGCCTTCTACTAAAAATTGCAGATTGGTATAATCCACGCCACTTCCGCCAGTGTGATTGTCCCGAGCTGAAAATCGAAAATCTAAGGTTCGACTGGCATCGGGTAGGACTTCGCCGTAGTTGTAACCATTGATGATTTCATCTATGCGTGGAATGGTTCGAGATGGACTGCTCGAAAACGGGAACATTCTAAAAATCGGGTCGGTACTGGTGGGGGCATTCGGATTAGACCCCACGCCCCAATTGTATTGCTCCCAACTATAAGTAAAATTCGTTCCTGCGTCTGGGTCGGTTGCAGAACCTGTCAATGTAAATGGTGTTAATTTTGGAAT
>CAYLSF010000314.1:0-7316 GCA_964385675.1 uncultured Saprospiraceae bacterium | reverse complement strand
ATTTAATTATCAAATATAACACGATTTGGATATTTTATTAGGATTCTACCATTTATATATTACTAATTTTAGATTGATAAGAATTTAAAAAACCGATAAACGCTAAAAGTCTATCGGTTTTTAATATGATAAAAGGCAAAAATAAGAAGCCATCACTCCCTTTCAATACCATAAGCCTGCCTTTTAATACCAATAGCAGAAATGCGTTCTTCTAAAGCATCCGCATCTCTAATTTCTTTTAAGGAGTAGAATAAAATACTTTTACCCACTATAAATAAAGGGGCTAATAACGAAAAACTCAATAAATAAACACCTGTAACCAAAATAGATAAGGTCGTCAATAAAGAATCTCCTCTATCTGCAATATTCCAACCGACAACATCTAATAAAAACCAGATAAAATCAGAATTAGCAATGAAGGTAAAAACGTACCCCATAAAAAAGGTAAGCCAAAAGATACCCACCGTTTGGAAAAACCCTGTTCGTAATAAAACAATCGTACGAGGAATGCTACTAAAGACATTGCGATTATCTAATACCATGACGGTTAACCAAAATAAGAGGAAAGGCGACACCAAAATAACAGCTAAAGTAGGAATAGTATATTGTAGGTATTGAATTAATCCAATTATCATGGCGACTTTTATCCAATTTCCAGCATGGAATAACCATTTTTTGTCAGTCGTATAACCTTTGGATTGTTCTTCATACTGCTGAATAAACACCCAATAAATGCCATATACAATAGTAGAAAAGAGTAAAATATTAAGCCCCCCTAATAATGGAATATCTGGATTATTTAAAACCTCTCCTACATTATAAACATGGACATCCCACGTTTGAATGGACATAATTGACCAATTATTATAAATTAAAAGGTCTTTTAAAGCTGTTCCATATATTAAGAAAATAGCTCCTAGATATAGCGGAATACCTAATAAAGCAGGTCGAAGTAATTGTCCTAAATGCTTTTTATAAAAAGGGAAAATATCATTAAAAATATCCGCATTGGTTTTTATTTTACCAAAGTTAATAGGTGTATTTTTAGTCGGTGGTAATCTTACTTCATTTAAGTTAGATGTAAACCCTCTTTTAGCCTTCATACGAGGGTATATCACATAATAGAATAATACAAAGGCAAAACATAAAATGATAAATATCCCTCGTACAAAATCATTAACATCCGTATGACGAGTAATAAATCCTTCTATAAATCCCGCAATAATAAAAATAGGCGTAATCCCTAACATAATCTTTATCCCTCGCTTAGCAGAAAGCTGAAAAGCTTGCAATCGAGAGAGTGTGCCTGGAAATATGAGTCCTCTCGCCAAAGCCATTCCTGCTGCACCCGCTAGTACGATAGAAGAAATTTCTAATGCTCCATGCATCCATATCGTTAACACAGATTCTTGGAAAACCGCTGAATCTTGTTGGTAGAAAAAATATTGGAACGATCCCAACATGATACCATTTGAAATCAAAATACCGATTGTTCCAATTCCCCAAAATACACCTGCCACAAAAGTCAAAAAAGCGACTCTAAGGTTATTCCAAGTAATGGCTAAAGACATAAATAACTCATTATCGCCTTTATAAACCGCCATCGGGTCACCATTTTGAATGTTTTCAATGGTCATTTCTACATACATATCTCCTAGTATGACTCTAGGAAACTCTGGATTCATAGCCGTAGAAAAAGCACCGATAAACACGGCAAACATAAAAATGGTGAAAGCAATGTATAAATCTTTGCGAGACTCATACATGATTTGAGGCAACTCATCCGTCCAAAAACTTAGAAATCGGCGAGTCGTTGTCTTTTTATTTTTATAAATACTATAAAAAACCTGTTGTGCTAAACTGTTAAGATAGACCCTTACCGAGCGATTTGGGTAAAATGTGCGAGAATAGGATAGGTCATCAGTAATTTTTACAAATAAATCATTGAGTTTATCGGGGTCTTTTTTACCTAACTGTAACGTACGTTCGAGTTCTTTCCACTCTTCTTTATTCTGTTTTATAAAATTTGTCTCGCGCATTGTTTAGTAATTAGTAGCTAGTAATGAAGTTGTTTAATACCTAAACTAGCTTGTTTGTGATTATCGAATATCGATTATCCAGAATCGAATGTCGAATTATGGGTTGATAATTACAATATATAATAGTACATTTGAAAGGAATTATTCGTTCAAAAATACCATTTAATTCAATATTGGTACTTTGGGTGAATTCCTAAAGCCAAAATACCAATTAATCGTTTACAAGTCAAAAAATATCTACAATTAAATGCGAACCATAGACATTACCACAACGCAAAATGTAACCATTGAATATGAGTTAGCCCCACTTCGAGATAGAATCTTTGGCTACATGATGGATCAACTCATTATGGGTGCTGTTATGTTACTTATGATGCTATTC
Source organism: uncultured Saprospiraceae bacterium (assembly GCA_964385675.1). GTDB lineage: Bacteria > Bacteroidota > Bacteroidia > Chitinophagales > Saprospiraceae > CAYLSF01. The sequence goes on along the minus strand of CAYLSF010000314.1, from coordinate 4,895 downwards.
TACTTTGGTATTTTTGAATTTCGTTCTGAGCAAGTTTTTGCCTTCTTTTTTGCCTTACCCTTGTTCTTCTTTTATACCTTGATCTCTGAAATAGTGATGGATGGACAGACTTTAGGTAAAAAGATAATTGGAACAAAAGTGGTCAAACTAAACGGTAAAGAACCCACAGCAGGAGATTATGTGATTCGTTGGGTCTTTAGAATGGTAGATATTTATGGTTCTGTGGGTACAATTGCTTCTATGTTGATTAGTTCATCGGATAAAGCACAACGATTAGGGGGCATAACTTCAGGTACTACAGTTATTAAAGTAAAATTCAACCTTCGATTCCGATTAGAAGATATTGAGCGAATTAGTTCTTTAGAAAGTTACACGCCTTCTTATCCACAGGTCCTTCAATTGGATGAAAAAGATATGCTATTGATAAAGACGGTTATTTCGAGACATCGTAAATACCCAAATGAATCACACATTGTTGTCATGGATAACTTGGTCGATAAATTGACCACCCTTCTTGAAATTGAACATATTCCTCGTAATAAACCTGAATTTTTAAAGACATTGATTCGAGATTATATTGTATTGACTAGGTAAAATAATTGTGTGACTGTGTCTGTCGTTCCGATAGTTATCGGGATTCGGCATCGCTGATTGTATAATTGTTATCCTAAAAACAATCATACAATCAGCCGATAGGCGACACAATCTCCCCTTTTCCCCACTTACCTTTTTTGAGTTCATTGTATTAAGTAATGACTATGCATTAACTTATGACCGAGAAGCAAACTATTAAAGCACTTACAGATGGTGATACACAGGTATTGAAGCAAGTGTATCACAAGCATCAAGCTCCATTTATGGCTTGGATAAGAGGTAAATATCCAACTGTAAAAGAAGCTGTATTAGAAGATGTTTATTCAGAAGCTGTATTGGATTTTTATGAAAATATAGCTAGAGGAAAGTATAAACATCGAGCGGCGATTAAAACTTATTTGTTTACGCTAGGACGTAATAAAGTAGTGAATATTATCAACAAGTCTATTACGCATGCGAATAAGGAAAGTGATATTATCAAAGACGTTGAACAAAGAACTATAGTTAATCCAGAACAAGAACAATACGAGAACGAAAACGCTCACATCATCAAAGATTTAATGGGGCAGTTGTGTAAAGACTGTCGGAAGGTATTGACGTTGTTTTACTATAATGAGCAATCCATGGTAGAAATTGCCAAAAAAATGGGGTATAAAAATGCCAATGTTGCCAAAAGTAAAAAGCGAGATTGTTTTAAAAAGATTGCTAAACTCGCACAAGCACAATACCAAAAAGCAGATTTTTTTGAATAAAAAAGTTGTCTTTTGACAATGAATAATGATATAATAAAATGAACGAAGAGCGAAAAATAGAATTATTTGATAAATATAGAAAGGACGAGCTTTCGATAGCGGAACGCACAACTTTTGAATCGAGCTTATCAAGCAATCCGCTACTGAAGGTGGAGTATCAAGACTATTTAAATATAGTTGAGGGTATTCGATTGTTTGAAAGAGAAAATTTGAAAGCATTTTTGATGGCAGATACAGTAGCGGATAAAATGCCTAAAGTAGTGTCATTACTTAATAGAAAATGGATGTGGGCAGCCGCTGCTGCTATCGTTTTATTGATGGCTTTACCTATTTATAATTATTTAAATTTTAATGAACAACTATATGCTAAACATCAATTGGATACCTATAATGATAATATGATGAGTATGGGTACTCAAAGCGACCTTTGGCAAAATTATGAGGATTATAAAACAGGACTACAAGCTAGACAAAAGGGAGAATTCACAGTAGCCTTAGCATCTTTTGAAAAGGTGACAAAAGCAGATTGGAATCCTTACTTCAAGGCTCAATATGAAATAGCTTTAATTTACATCAAACAAGGAGATACGAAAAAAGGGAAGGATATTTTAAATCAAATTTTAGCATTAGAAGAATCACATTTTGTAAAAGATAAAGCTAAGGAAGTTTTAGAAGATTTAGAGGGATCTCGTTTTCGATGGTTCTAAGTTTCTATTCAATCATTCTTGTATTTTATTAAACCAAGTATATCCTAGCCCAGTTAATCCAAAAAAGACTAATATAACAACGGCAACCCACCAATAATTTTGTTTTTCAGACTTAAAATGAAAAGCTCGTGTGTTGCCATTCATAACAAAACTAGCCCAATAATAAGGATCGGCTGTAACCTCACTAGCATTTTTGAGAAAATTGATTTTCGCTTGATGTAAAGCGTAATCTTTAGGATGTCCTTGTTTCAAGTTTTTATAGAAGTCGATAAGGACATCATTCGTTGCCCCTTCATCAACCTCCCAAAGCGAATAGACCATACTAGGCACACCCGCTAACCGAAACCCATACGCCATACCAACTAACCCCTCTCCTCTTTTTACAAAATTTCCGCCCGTCTTACAACTCCCTAAAACCACCAAATCAGATTGCATAGAAAAATGATATAATTCCTTTAAATGCAAATATCCTTCATGCTGAATAGAATCCTGCTCTACTTTTTTAGCTAATATAATTTTAGACTCTAAAGGCATAAAGTCATTCACATTGGTATGAGTCGCAAAATGAATAATTTGATGATTGGCATGATGCTCTAAAAATGCTTGATATGTTGCACGATGATTTTTGAAATATTGCCCTTCAAATTGTTCTTGTAATGTCTGTTGAAGTTGAGAAGATTGTGTCAATGTATTTAATTCAAAATAAGTAGAATCATCTGAAATAGATTTAAAATTTTGCTTTAGAATAGTATCAAATTCAGGGGCTAAAAACAATAAATGAGGACTTGGAGACAAGGTATCCTGTTGTTTTTGAGTAAAGATGGTTGCAGAGTGTTGATAAGCAAAAGTATGTTGATAAATTAAATATTTTAATTTTGAAAAATCATAATTCCAGTCGGTTGGTAATTCTGTTAGCAAAGCTTCAAAAGGGACAAAACTTAATACGCCATCAGGTACAATAATGAGTCTTTGATTTGACTGTAATTGAAGGGGTTCAATCAGTAATTGATACAATTGATGGCTATACTGAATAAAATCTTTTTCTTGTCGATGAATAGTGTTTTTATAGTCTTTAACCAACTTTTTAAGTGTAGACGATGCTCCAATTTTAATAAAATTGACCTTATCTTTTTGAATAGTTAAGCAATAGGAGGCTTTATTACCATTAAAATATTCTATAAAAACATCATTAGGTTCTAAAGCTGTTTGTTGAAACTTAGCATAAGATATAGATTTTGTTTGAGTCGGTTGTAATTGATTTTTTCTCAAAAAATCTCGATATAAAATTTGCCATTTATCTCGCTGTTTTTCAAGTGCTATTATCTTTACTGAATCAAAGATATTGGCATTTTTTTCAAGTTCAATCCTATTTTCGTATTTGCTAATTTGACTTTGATATTCTCCTTCTTGCTCAATTAACTCTGGAGTTAAATTTTGTTGTTCTCCTCTTAATGTATTGAGTAACCACACATTTCGATTCAATTCCATCAAATCAAAAGCGTGTTCTATATATTTTTGCTCCTTATGCCATTGATAAAGTTGATAGGCTAAATCAATCGTTTTTTCATACGTATCAAACTCTAACTGATAGAATATTTTTTTTGCTTCAGGCTCATAAATGGAATTGGTAATCGTTTGAAGAACTTGAATGTACTGTTGATAATTTTCATATCCTTGACGGACAGCAGTAGAGTCAGTTTCATCAATTTGTTGCTGTTGAATAGCTTGTACATAAACAAAATAAGCTTCTGTATATTCACTATTATCAATATGAGTTTGAGCTATTTTTAAAAGATTAGAAATAGATTGAGCGTTATTTTTAAAGGGGATTAATATTATAATAATTAACAAAATAATTAAACGATTTACACATCGGACACTTAAAAAGCATCCGATGCTTATTTTTCGAAAGTCGAAAGTCGAAAGTCGAAAGTCGTCTATAAATTGTCGATTATACCGCCACATCATGTTCTCTTAATGCATCGTTTAAAGATGTCTTTTTATTCGTACTTTCCTTACGTTTTCCAATAATCAAAGCACAAGCGACTTGATACTCTCCCGCAGGGAATTTTTTAGGATAAGTACCAGGAATCACTACTGAACGAGCAGGAACTCTTCCTCTATAAATAACTGGCTCATTACCTGTTACATCAATAATTTTAGTAGATTTCGTTAATACAACATTTGCCCCTAAAACTACTTCTTTTTCTAAATGTACGCCTTCTACTACAATAGAACGAGACCCTAAAAAGCAATTATCTTCAATGATAACAGGTGCGGCTTGTACAGGTTCTAATACTCCGCCAATTCCAACGCCACCACTCAAATGTACGTTTTTTCCGATTTGAGCACAAGACCCTACAGTTGCCCACGTATCCACCATTGTACCTGTTCCCACATAGGCCCCGATATTAACGTAAGAAGGCATCATAATCGTACCTGGCTCAAGAAATGCACCATGTCTTGCAATCGCTAGAGGAACAACACGCATACCTAAAGCGGCTAATCCTGTTTTTGTTGGAATTTTATCGTGAAACTCAAAAGGCCCAACCTCAATTGTCTCCATTTTTTGAATTGGGAAATATAAAATAACCCCTTTCTTAATCCAATCATTTACTTTCCAACCGTCTTCTGTTGGTTCTGCTACACGTACCTTTCCTTTATCTAATAGTTCTACCAATTCACGTATTGCACTTTGGGTACTTTCTTCTTTTAAAAGACTTCTATCTTCCCAAGCTGCTTCTATGATTTTTTTTAAATTTTCCATGATTTTTTTAACTAAATATTGTAATGATTTTTAAATTTCACGTTGTGCTAAGTAGGAAATACTCACAAAACAATT
>CAYLSF010000313.1:0-7319 GCA_964385675.1 uncultured Saprospiraceae bacterium | reverse complement strand
TGTTCTAAAACCATTTGATTTCCCGTTGTAAAAAATTGCTAATCTGGAGTATCTGTCTGATTTTCTAAATTCAATGTTAACCAACGCTTTTTAGCCTGCCGAGCAACGGCAGGTGCAGGATTAATTATGGTCACTTGTTTGGGAACTAACTGCTGAATCATTGGGGTCAAAAAAGGGTAATGTGTACAGCCCAATACAATTTTATCTACATTGTTGGCTAACATGGGTTGAAGATATTGTTTTAATAAATCTTTTGCCTTTGGTGTGTTCATTTCTAGATTTTCTACCAATTCTACTAAACCTTCTCCTATTTGAATATGGACTTGTACATCTTGTGCGTATCTGGATTTGGTTTGATTGAATAATCTACCCTCTAGTGTTCCTTTAGTGGCAAGTACGCCGACATTTCCTGTTTGAGTTTGCAGGGCAGCAGGTTTAATAGCGGGTTCCATACCGACAAAAGGTACATCGTATGTCGCTCGTAAGATTTCGATAGCTGCGGCAGTTGCGGTATTGCAGGCAACAATTATCATTTCACAACCTTGCTCTAATAGAAATTCTGTACAGGCTTTTGAGAGCCTTGTTATTTCTGCTTCCGACTTATTTCCATACGGACAATTGCCACTATCTGCATAATAGATAATGGAGGTGTTGGGCAGTTCTTTGATGACTTCTAGCCATACAGATAGTCCGCCTAAGCCAGAATCAAATATGCCAATTTTAGGATTTGAGTTTGTTTGCACTGTTTGAGTAGAACACCACAGATTTGCACAGAATAACTATTATTGGTAGATCAACTAAACCAATTTTAAAATAATCTCATCGAAAAAAGTCATCAGGTGAGTCTAAGGTTGAAAAAGTATAGTTTATCCTTCGATTCAATAAGGCTTAATATACTCACCTGATGACTACTTCACTTTCGTTTGAGTAACCTGTCTGCCGACAAAGGCAGGTCTGTGCAAATCTGTGGCTAAAATTTATCGAACCATCACCTGCTTCACGCTTCGCCCTTCTTTCGATTCAATGATAACATTATAAATCCCACTTTCCAAACCTTTGATATCAAAATTTAAATTCGATTGTGTTTCTAAATTTTCCCAAGTTCGTACAGTCTGCCCTAATAGATTTGTCAATCTAACATGAATCATTGAAGCTTTTATATCTTTTAATGCGATAGAAAAATAAGCACTGGCAGGGTTTGGATAAATTTTAAAATTAGTAGGTTGTAAAATTGGGTTGGTATTCGTAGAAGTGGAATAAACAAAATCAGCGACTACAGGATAATGGTCAGAGGCGGTTTCTGTATCATTTTGATTTAGACCATAATCATACAACCGACTTGCAGACATATTTTCGGTACGAACCACAAATGTTTTATCAATTGTCAATACTTCATCCGAATAAATCAAATAGTCAATACGGCCGGGTGGAAAACTAGAACCATCATTTCGCCAAGTATAAGTCATTCGACCATCTGAATGACGCGGTACGGCATCACCCAAATCGGAGTCATCCCAATCTAATGCACCGCCTTGACCGTAGATATTGGTATTGATAATATTTCCTGTGAGTAAGGTTCGCAATTGTTGAGCTTGTCCGACTAAGTTTAAATCGCCCATTAAGACAAAAGGCGTTCTATCCGAAAGGGTGACTTGTCCACCTGCACTTTTAGCATCCAGTATAAATTCAACAAATCGGTCGGCTTGTTCTTGTCGTAAGGCATCACCATCGCAGCATTTTAGATGGGCATTGATAATTAAAATACTATCATGTCCAAAATTCGCACTCGAAACATCTATTAAAGAACCATTCACCCTTGAATTAAAAATATTCCAATTGTCCAACATCGGAAATTTGGAGAGCGTAATTACACCTCCTGTTTTGTAGCCATACCATGTACTCACTTGTGGTAAAATAAGATTCATATAATTGATAGCAGATGTTACAGGAATATTCCAACCTTCATTAAAGGTCAATATATCAGGGTCAACCGCTTGTATAATTCGGTCAAAACTTGGTCGACGATTTGCATCTGTCAAACCATCATTTTCCATATTATAGGTCATTAGTCTCAAACCATCCACCACATCTACTTCAAAGTCAATAGGCGAAATAGCAGTTGGTGTATTATCCATCACATACGTAAAAGAAGTGCCGACATCTGGCATTACATCTCCATTGGTACTATTATCTTTTAGGGCAACCTTAATGGTATCGCTATTGCTAAAAACAGGATTACCCTGTACAGTAGCCGTTCGGCTAATGGCTATTTCAAATTGATCCCCTGTCACCGTTGGATTTACCCGAAAATCTATATCATTAAAATCGCCTGTAACAATAGAAGGGTGGTATAAATTCGCGGAGCGAAACCCAAAATTCACTCTCAAATCTGTCCCAATTCCATGTACAAAACTTCCCGTTGACGTATTGTTATCAGTATCCAAATGAAGCGTAATTACATTATTATCCGTTAAATCCAATTCCATATTTAATCGGAATCGGACATATAAAAAGTCCTCGTCATTCGTAACCGACATATCATAAAAATCAATTGCTCCACCATCATTTGTATTATCCGTATAATTAAAATTTGACGTATTCCAATCGTCATAAAAACCATCTAAAACGATGGGTAAGGCTTGTGCTACTACTTGTTGATTGATTAGTAATAAAATGATAATCCATCCGTATTTCATCATTGTTCTAAATTTTAATTTTAGGACACAGTCCTGATAGCTATCGGGATCAGAGGAGACACAAAGAATACGAAGATATTTTTACTTTGTGAACTTTGTGTCTCCTTTGTGCTCTCCGTGTCCAGTTTTTCTATTCAATAACCACAGCAACCCCCTCAAATCCTTCTGCCTTGACTTCTACCTTATCGCCCGACTTCAAAAAAGGCGTTAAATCACCATCTAATTTTATAGATAACTTTTGATATCTATCCATTCCTACCAAGTTACTCAGTCGAACCAAATGTCTAGGTGTAGCAATCGCCACGCCACCAGGTGTTCCTGTGAGTATCATATCTCCTTTTTCTAAAGGCGTATTGGGGTATTTTTGTTTGATAAAACGAAGCATTTCTAATGGCGTATAAATCATATCGCTTGTCATTTGTGATTGTTTCATCTTATCGTTGACATAAGTTTCAATTTTTACACACGGAATACAGGTGGAAGTAGGGGTATTTGGAATCCAAATTTGAGTGGACATTGGCATAAATCCATCAAAACTTTTGGAAACGCCCCAATATTCGTAGCGTTGATTCGTACCCTCTCCTAAGAGGGCAATACTTCTAGAGGATAAATCATTGGTAATAAAAAAGCCCAACGGTGGTATAAAATCATCTTTTGCCAAATCATCGGCACGCACATCTTCTAATAGCACAACGCCCAATTCTACTTCATAATCCAACATTGGATTCATATCTGGATAATCTGCCTTTATTTTCGTTGCAACTTCCGATTCTAATTGCTGCGCACCTAACACCATTTCGTCCATAGAAGGCATCCGAACAGTTGCGTTATGATAAGTCACCGAGGTCAATTCCTTTTTAAAAATTGGAGGCAATGCATTTGGATCGTATTCCGAAGCAGTTTCAGCTAAGTGCTTTCCATAGGTTAATCCCATACCATAGATTCGCTGTGGAGTTGGTAAACTATCTTTTGAAATCAAAACGCCATCTTCCATAGACAAACAATCAAAATTAGCAGGAGCAGGGGCATTCGATAACGGGCGGAATAAATAATAGGCTAAACCGACTATTAAGGCGATAACAGCAATAAGTATAATTCTTTTGATATTCATAATCTTGGATTTTAGTTGTAATTAAAGATAAATCCCAATAGCTATTGGTATGACTAAATTAAAAATTGATAGACATTAGTTGATTTTATTAGGTATGATTTCTTATTTAGACTTTTCAAAGGTAAGATAATGCACACTTTCTTCTCAATATCTGTATTTTTCTACTATAAAATATTACTTTTTATCGTTGAAGTATTTACTTTTTCAAAACATCTTAGTCACTAATTCTAACGATAACACCATTCTTTTTATGAATATTATTCCGTTCAATTAGTGCAATTATATCCCCATTTGGAAGTTGTTTTACAGTTCTAATTCTGCCTTCGATATTTAATCCAAATGTTTCATTTGTTTCCCGACTATATTTCATAAGTCTTCTAAATGCTAATGAACCGAAAACAAAATAACCATTCCAATCGGAAACATTACTTTTATCAACTTTTAATAAACAGGCTGGTGCAATGGCTTGACCACCATTCTCGGTCTGAACTGTCCAATAATGTTCTGGAAGAATGGTAAATGTGGCAGCAGAATCTGCTGTAATGCGTGAAATAGTATCACCGTTATAGTTAATACCGTAAGAAAAAATAGGCCATCCATAATTCTTCCCTTTTTCAATGATATTAAACTCATCCCCTCCCTTGGGACCATGCTCAATACCAAATAGAATATCATTTACTTTATCGTAATATAAACCTTGAACATCCCTATGCCCATAGCTCCAGATCGTTGTAGGAGAAGTTAATCCATCAAAAATTGGATTATCTGTAGGAATACTTCCATCGTCTGTTAACCGATGTATTTTTCCAACATCATATTGTAGGTTTTGTGGTTTATCTGATAAATTTGACGTCCCAATATTTAAATAAAAATGCTGAGCATCGTGCCATACGATTCGCATTCCATTTCCTGTATGATTGGTCTGTCGTGTTGTAAAAATAACCTCAAAATCTGAGACCCTATGGTTCTGTAACTTCATTCGAGCAACCTTTGCCAAGCTATCCACATCTAGATAGGAAATATATATCCATGAATTGATTGAATAATTAGGATGGAGACTTACATCCATTAGTCCGCCATGTATAATCGCAGGTTCTATCTTAACGCCAAAAGTTAAGACTTCAGGAATCCCTTTGATTCGTATTTGCTTTCCTTTTTTTAAGTGAAATAACTTTCCGACCCTATCTGTAACGAAATATTCATTTTCATTAACAATAGCGATTCCATAGGGAATAGTAAAGCCTTCGGCGATGGTATCTATTGAAATAGAATCATGGCTAATTGGGTAGGGAGAATCTAAAACTTGAATTAAGCCATCATTACAACTCAATAGACTGCTAATTAAAAGTATTGTAATGATAATCTTCGTTGAGTTCAAAGCTGAATTTAGATTTAAGTTAGTAATACCAAAAGAATAACTCCATTAATTTAATGACTACTTTTATCCGATAGTTATAAGGGGTAACCCTTAGATGAAGATAGTTAATTAGATGGCATAGCAGTCAAAGATAAATGCAGAAAAACATCTTTTATATCCACCTTCAAATCTGAAGGTGTCCAAGCAATATGACCATCAGGACGAATTAGAACAATTGGCGTTTGGTCAATATGGTAAAATGTTCGCTCTAAGGCATCTTTAGGTTGATTATTTAAAATCGTGGTTACATTTTTAACTTTGATAAAATCAACGATTTTACTATCTAATTCGCCTTTATTTATCTCCCACCAAGCTTCTCCTTTATCATTGCAGAGTAAAAGATATTTATTCAAAGCTAACCAATTATGCGAACTATATCGCTCATTTCCTTCCTCTACCCAAAAATGCGGAAATCGTACACCAGCCAAAATAGAAGGTTGATATTGACTGACCGTTTGTTTTGGTAATTGTGCCTTTTCATCCAAGACTACCGCTCCTTTTTCATACACATAGCCCAAATCTAATCCAATTCTATCAAAATGCTCAATTTGGTCGTTAATCGCCACTTTTACCTTTTGGTGCAATTCGGGTTGGTTGGGAATATTTAGAATTTTCTTTGCTAAGACACCTTGTATCATTTTTAATAGTCCTGCTGACCAACTTTTAGGTAAGGCTTTGATAAGGACATTATTCATCACTATAGCTTGATATTTTAAACCATGAAGTGACATGCCCATAGCTGCTGGCACTTCTTTTATTTTATCATAATTCCGAAGACTTTCTTTGGCGTTTAATTCGATTACGGGTAAGCGTTCTGCTTGATAAGTATGTAATAACCGACGATGTACCCAACCTTTCAGCACCCAAGCTAATTTCCAACAGAGATTCTGAACATCTCCAATACCGGAATTCATCCCTAGCCCACCCGTAGGGGGAAACCGATGTGCCGCATCGCCCACAAAAAAAACATTTCCCTGACGGAAACTTCCAATTTGACAAGTCATTCGCCAACTATCAATAGAATGAATTTTTAACGGAATGGTATCATCACCCAATGCCGTTAAAATACGCTGCCGTAAGATTTCCTCGGTATATTGTTCTTTGTTTTCATACGGCATATAAATTGGGAAATGATAGACCCAACGCTTTTCGATATGGTGGGCAATAAAAGTCCCTGGTGCGTAGGGATTCATTATCCAATACAGTTTTGCCGATTTTTTGATAAAATCCCGTAAGTTCAATTCAAAATAAACGCTGATAAAATCATCTAACTTTTCTTCTCCTTTCATTTCAATACCCAATGCTTTTCTGCTTCGGCTACCCGCCCCGTCTGCACAGATGACATACTTACTTTTTATATTAAATGTTGTTTTATTTTTTCTATCTAAAATGGTACTTTCTACTCCTTCTTCAATATTCGACATCGCTTCCCACTGATGTCCAATTAAAACTTGAGCGTGTGTTGCTTTTACTAATTTCGAGCGTAAAATCTTTTCTAATTCGGTTTGAGATAAGTTTAAATAGGGTTCTGGAGCGGCTAGGTGTTGTTGGTATTTTTTATCATTACCGCCTGCCATGAGGTCAATTTCTCCCAATTCTTGATTGACGGTATAACCAAATAAAATCCTTGAACCATCTCTGTAAGGGGCGGCTTCTTTTTTGAGTTCTTCCATCGTAATGCCCAATTGCCCCAAAATCTCAATTGACCTTGCACTTAATTCATGTGCTTTTGGATGTTGAGCAATTTCAAATTGCCGCTCTACCAAAATAGATTGAATCCCCAATTTATCTAAATGTAAGGCACTGACCATGCCTGAAGGACCACCACCAATGATTAATACTTGAGTTGATTTGGTTTCATTCATTACCGCTATAAAATTGAACCATATAAGGCATTTAAGAAAGCAGAAGCAGTTTAGATTCCTTATAGCGTTTTAAAAGTTTATAGATTGGTAATAAATATAGGGGATATATTTTTTAAAAAGTGGGATTATTGATATTTAAAAATATTTAAAGCCGTTACAATATAAGGGTTTTCTTATAAAAAATGTTTTGAACCACATATCCCGATAGCTATCGGGAAAAAGGTCACAAA